>CAIUKX010000482.1 GCA_903899795.1 uncultured Flavobacteriales bacterium | reverse complement strand
CCCAAGGTGATTTTATACGGTTCAAAACGAAATATTGAACCGCTAAAAAAAATGCAGGACGATGTGACATTTTTTACAGCTGATAATGTGGAAGTTGTAAAAGCGTGTGATATCATCATTCTCGCATTGAAGCCTTATACCATTATTCCTTTTTTAACTGAAAATTCGGCTCATTTTGATGCTAAAAGACATACGATTGTTTCGGTCGCAACTGGAATTACCGTTCAGGAAATTGAAAATTGTTTCCAAGAACCAATGGATGTTTTTCGGGCTATGCCTAATACTGCATCTTCCGTAAATGAATCGATTACGATGATTTCAAATCTCTCGGATCAATTGAATAGAAAGCAAATGGTCATTGATATTTTCGATTCTATGGGACAAACGATAGTCATTGAAGAAGCTCTAATGGAATCGGCAACTGTACTGGGAGCTTGTGGTATCGCTTATGTTTTACGCTTTATGCGTGCGATGATTCAGGGTGGAATTGAAATCGGATTTGATGCCCAGACGGCTACCAAGATTGTTAGTCAAACGGTAAAAGGAGCGGCGGAATTGATTATTCGAAATGGTAATCATCCTGAGCATGAAATTGATAAGGTGACTACTCCCAAAGGTTGCACGATTGTTGGATTGAATGAAATGGAACACAGCGGATTCAGTTCGGCACTGATCAAAGGTATCGTTACGTCCTATCAAAAAATTGAAAAAAAATAATGAATGGTGCGATCGCGATCACACCAGTGCGATAACAAAATACCTACTCCGAAATTTATGCGTGACCTAGAAAACAGAAAAGATGTGGAATTACTGGTTTTGTCCTTTTACGCTCAAATTCGAAAAGATGAATTATTAGGACCTATTTTCAACGGGACAATTCCGAAAGAAAAGTGGCCTGAGCATTTGGATAAATTAGCTGATTTTTGGGAAACTAACATTTGGGGAATTCCTAAATTTAATGGTAATCCCGTTCTAGCTCATGCACGTGTTGATACTTCTTTTCATCATTCCATTTCACAAGATCATTTTTCTCATTGGTTGGAACTTTGGTTCTCAACAGTTGATTCCTTATTCGTTGGAGAAAAAGCTATGTTCATTAAAAACAGGGCTCAAAATATGGCGACTGGACAATTTCTGAAAATATTGCAACTGCGCCCTAAAGAAATTTAGAATATTTATTGCTTTGTACAAGTATAAACAAAAGCAGGAGGGAAGTTCAAAGGAGTAAAAGCAATCGTCACTTTATCAAATGTAGATTCCAATAATTTTTTTGCTTGTGTAGAATATTGGAACTGAATGTATTTGCCATCTTTTTTCAAAGTTTTGTGTGAAGCTGTAATAATTGATTCACGTAATTCTTGCGGAAAGTTGAAAAGAGGTAAAGATGAAACAACTACATCTGCACTGTTCAGATCATATTTTGTCAAATATTCTTGAATTTTTTCAGCGCTGTCATGGATCAAAATAGCCCGTTTGTCTTTAATTTTTCTTCTTAGGGTACGAATGAAATTCTGGTTCAATTCAAAAACCAAAAGTTTTGCATCGGGCGCCATTTTTTCGAGTATTTTATGGGTGAACACTCCGGTTCCTGGACCTAGTTCGACTATTATTTTTGAATTGGTGAAATCAATATTTTGCAACATCTTGTCGGCTAGAAAACGTGAGCTTGGGCGTACCGAACCGACTGTTTTTCTATCTTTCCAAAATTGTTGTATAAAGGAACGTTTTTTTGACATTTCTTAAGATTCTTTGATGGCTAAATTACCGTTATTTATGATTGCGACAATATTTCCAGTCAATTCTTTGTCTAGAAAAGGTGAATTGGTGGTGTTCGAAATGACCTTGTCTTGAGAGAAAATCCACTTTACAGAAGGGTTGAAAACTGTTAAGTCTGCTGAAGTTCCGATTTCAATCGCTGCATTTTCAAGTTCCAATATTGCTCTGGCGTTATCTGTTACAGCTTTTAGAAAAACCGGGAGATCAAATTCGTTTACTTGATTCAATGAACTGTATATGGTTTGTAAAGTAATATTACCAAAAGAAGCATGATCGAATTCGACATCTTTTTCTTCTTTGTCATGTGGACGATGATCAGAGACGATAGCATCAATTGTTCCGTCTTTCAAGCCTTGCCATAAGGCCAAACGATCAGATTCTCTTCTGTAGGGTGGCATCACTTTGAAATTGGAATCAAATCCCAGTACAGCTGTTTCGTTAAAGATCAAGTGTGATGCGTGAACATCAGCAGTGATTGGAAGTCCTTTGGCTTTCGCTTTTCGGATTAAATCAACACTTTCTCCGCAGGAAATCCCTGTAAAGTGGAGAGTTCCTCCTGTATATTCTACCAAACGAAGATTACGTTCCACTTGAATGATTTCAGCAATCGTCGGATCCGCTTTTAATCCGGTTTTGGTTGATGCTTCACCTTCATTGACCATTCCCTTTCCAGCCATGGAATGGTCTCTTGAAAATGCAATTATTTTTCCTCCGAAATTTTTACTGTATAACAAAGCCCTGTACATGATCCCTGAATTAACCGGAACCAGATCATCCGTAAAAAGTCGAGCACCAGATTGGTACATGTCGTACATTTCGGAAAGGTTTTGACCTTCCATTTTTTCGGTAATTGACCCCAAAGGGTGAATCGAAGTTACTTCATTTTCTGCTTTTCTATAGATGTAATTGATCTGCGTTTTTCCATCCACTACCGGATGAGTACCAGGTAAAACGGCAACATGCGTATATCCACCGAAAGCTGCGGCTTGTAAACCAGATTCAATAGTTTCCTTATGTTCTTCTCCTGGATCACAAAAATTCGCTTTTAAATCGACCCATCCCGGAGAAACTATCATTCCTTCGTTTTCAATCATTTTAGCCTCAGAATCATTTAAATCAGTATCAATGTGGGTGATGATTCCATTCTCTATTAGTATATCCAAAGTTTTATTGTGAAAGGAAGAATTCGGGTCGAGGATGAGTGCTTTTTTGATAATAATTTTCATGTTCGATGCTTTTTTCAATTACTTTTTCCAAAATTTTAAAAGTGCCATTTCCATGAGAATGAACAACAAGGTCAACAGCACAAAGATTTTCCAATATTCATAAGGTTTTTCAAGATCAATTTTGGTTAAACTCTGACCTTGTGATATTTCCGACATGGTAATGTGTTTTATTCCTTGAGCAGCCAATAAATCACTGACTTCGCTATTGGTATAAGAGTCAATATTTGATTCTTTTCTGTTGTAATTCAGGGATAGTACACCTTCTTTCGTGTCATCAATGATATCGTAGGTGCCGGATTTAAGACTTTCCAATGCTTCTATTCCGCTCAAAGAAAGATAGGTGATTGCACCTCTGGTGGAAGCTTGAGGTATAAAATCGATTTCTTTGTTAGTCAGATGAATCGGTGTTTCGCTTTTCTTTTTGGAATAAATCGGAAAACGGGAATCACTGCCGATGATCAATGAAATCGGTGTTTTTCGCTTGCTTAATTCAGCGGAACGGAGTAATAAGGTACTGAAAAGGGCATTCGATGTAAAGCTTCCATATTTTCCGGATAATGAGCTGGTAAACAAGAATACATTCAACATTCCTAATGAGCGGGCATAAAGCGGATTTCCATTTTGCAATTCGATCAAATCAACTGCATGTGTAGAACCTGTGGATGTTGCTTTATATGCTTTTGCAATGGTAGGAAGGTTAAGATTATCAGGGTTTTTCTCGAAAACAGATTTGAAAAACGGGTCTTCAAAATTCACTTTCTTAATTTTCACCCCTTCTGTAAACGTTGAACCTAAAACAGGCATTTTCAATGCACTGAGGAAATCATTCCATCCAGATGTATTTGGATCGATATCTTCTCCCGGAAACAAAGCAAGTGAACCACCTTCCTGGGCATAATCAACCAAGTCTTCACTCAATCCTGAAGGTATTTCTTTCGCACCGTTGATCACTACCAAATCCTTTTCTGACAAGGCATCCGTTGTAAATTCATTTTGATTTACGGTAGTAACGTTGTAGAAATTATCCAGACTGTACACCAAGGAAACACTATTTACGGCATTTTCGCCATTGATGACCAAAACATTCGTGTTTTTGGCCACTTTGTAACTGAAAAAATATTCGTCATCGAAGTAAAATTGTTTGTCATTGACACTGACTTTACCATGTTTGTAACCCTCTTTTTGTTCTGTGTAATTAAAAACAGTAGTAGTTTTATTGTTCGCCGGAATGTCTAAAAAGACATCTCTTTTGATGTTGTCAACCTCTAAGTGCAATTCCACGTTGGTCAAGTCATTTTTTCCTGTATTTTGAACCCGAACGTTTAATTCATTGCTTTCGCCGATTTTTTGAACTGGAGAGGTGAACCAAACAGAATCAACCAATATGTTGGAGAGTTCTTGCGGGATTAGTTTCACAGGGTAGAAATAGGATTCCTGATCGGATTTTAGCTTTGTGAAATCGGTAGAGTTTTTTTGGAAATCAGAGAAAATAACATATTGACGAACTCCTATTTTTTGATTG
>CAIUKX010000481.1 GCA_903899795.1 uncultured Flavobacteriales bacterium | reverse complement strand
TTTATTTGTTCCACACTTATTCCGGGTGCACGTTCCAACAGACGAAATCCTTCAGGAGTTACATCAAGTACAGCTAATTCGGTAACTATCTTTTTTACACATCTTATTCCTGTTAATGCGGCAAATAAGAAAAGTGAAATGATCGAAATGAAATAGATCAGATCGCTTGTATCGATCACCCCACGTTTGATAGCATCGTAATGATAAGACATACCACAATATTGTATGATCGAATCAAAACTTCCCATTAAATTAAAGGAACCAAGTAAAGTCAGTCCATCGTAAAAAATCCAGCACAAAAACATACCTAAGATAAAAGCTACAATTTGACTGTTTGTGATTGAGGATGCAAAAATACCAATAGCAACAAAGGTTGAGCCTAATAGAATTAATCCCAAATAAGAAGTAAGTGTGGCGCCACCATCTATAATTCCAACCGGATTTCCAAGGTTATACATGGAGATGTAATACACGATTGTTGGAATAATGGCAATAACGAGAAGAGTGACACTTGCCAAGTATTTTGCAAAGAGAATTTTAAAATCTGAAATTGGTCTTGTAAAGAGAAGCTCAATCGTTCCCGTTCTTCGCTCTTCTGCGATGGATCGCATAGTGATTGCCGGAATTAAGATCAAAAAGATCATGGGAGAAAGGTTGAAAAAAGGAATTAAGTCAGCTTCAGTACCTTCAAGTAAATTGGTGTTGTAGGAAATAATCCAATGAAACAACCCCGAAGCAATCAAATAGATCAGAATAAAAATGTATCCGATTATTGAACTCAAGAAGCTTCGAATTTCTTTTAAATAAAGTGCTTTCATTCGTTGGTTTAATAATTGAGTTCAAAAATAAGATTTCCTTTGGAAAGATAAGTGCACATTTACTAAAGAAGCTATATTATTTATTCAAGGGGAGTATGTTTAAAACTTTGAGGAGTTTTTTTATTGGGGCAAAAAAAAAAGACGCGAATTCACGCGTCTTCTTCAGTTCTTTTAATTTCGTTTAAGCAATTTTGACATTTACGGCATTGATTCCTTTTTTGCCTTCAGAAAGTTCAAAGGTCACTTTGTCGTTATCTTTGATCTTATTTATAAGTCCTGATACATGTACGAAATATTCTTTGTCTGTTTCGTCTTCTTTGATGAAACCAAACCCTTTTGTTTCATTGAAAAATTTTACAACCCCTGTGTTCATTGTGCTTTGAATTAAATAATTTTAATAAAAATAGAATAAAATTCGATACAAAGGTATATTTGACGTATAAATTTTAAGGTTTGTCGAAAAATTAATATGATTAATTCCAATTTTTGTATGTTCCAATTTGGTATATTAGAGCTGTGAATTTGTACAAAATCTGATCAAAATTTGCTACTAGATGGATGATCCTAAGGAATTATTACGAAAAATTGCAGAATATACTTCTCAATTGGTCAAAGATGGAAAAAATCTGAAGCTTGAGTTGGATACTCAGGATCAAGAGTTGATTCGTTCTTTGCAAAGTGATCTTTTGTCTATTCAAGAAAGTTTAACAGAGGAAAGAAGATATGATCCGATTATTGATTCCAAGCATTCAGTTTTGATCAATCAGGAAATCAAGAAATTAAATTTTTTAGAGCCAAAAGAGGATAGTGCAACTTTTTCTCGTTTCTTTTTCAATAGTATCATTAATTCATTGAATGATGCAATCTGGTCAGTATCAGTAGATTTTTCGACTACCTATTTTGTGAATCCTGCTTTTGAAGAATTAACGGGTTATAGTAAAGAGGAGATTCTTGCGGATAACGCCCTGACCCGTAAAATGATTCATCCGGAGGATATTTATGTGTACCAAAGTGCGATGCATTTTTTTGAAAAACATGGGTATTCCAATTGTCAGTACAGGATTATCACCAAGTCGAATAGCATAAAATGGGTTCAATCGAAAAAATTATTGATCAAAGACGATGAAGGTCAACCTATACGAATCGATGGTGTAAAATCAGATATTACCGAAAGCAAGAAAGCAATTGAAAAAGAACTAAATCGAGCGAGTGAACTACTTTTACAGCAAGAGGTTTTATTTCGCTTGAGTTGCTTGGGAGCCGGATTTTCTTTCGATCAAAAGTTGCAGCGTATTATCAAAGATGCTGCAAAAGTTACTGATTCGGAACGAGCCAGCATCTGGGTATTTGATAAGAGTAACAGCCAATTGACCAGTCGCTGTATTTATGAGTTGAGTACTGGAAACTATCTCCCTTCACTGACACTGTCCGAGAAAGATTATCCGGAATATTTTAAAATGATCAAGTCGATCACAAACCTGAAAGCGATTTTGGCCCATGATGTGACAAAAGATCATTTTACTTTTGAAATATTGAATGACTATCTAGTTCCATTGAAGATTACTTCAATGATGTTGGTACCAATTACAAAGGACAATGAATTGTTTGGAATTGTAAGTTTATCACATGTAGGAGAGAAGCGGATCTGGACACAAGATGAACAAGGTTTTGCTACATCTATTGCGAATATTATTTCAATTTATTTTGAATCAGAAGAAAGAAGGGTAATTGAGTCTGCATTGATTGAAAAGACACGTGTGCTTCTGGAAGCTCAAAACGTAGCTCGGATTGGAAATTACATCATTGATCTAGTTACCGGAACATGGAAGAGCTCGACTGTTTTTGATCAAATTTTTGGAGTGGACAGGAATTATGTGAAAGACGTTAAGAATTGGATCAAGTTGATTTCTCCTGAGCATAGCATGCATGTTTTTAATGTGTTTAAAGAGGTTGTAAAAGAAAAAACCAGAAATAACAAGAGGCGTTTTGATGAAAGTTTTAAAATTATTCGTCAGAGCGATGGAGAAGAACGCTGGGTAACTGTTTTAGGAGAGTTTCAGTACGATGAAGTAGGTAATCCTACACACATGTTGGGTACCATGCAGGATATTACCGATCGTAAACAGATTGAAGAAGATTTAATTAAGGCAAAGGAAATAGCAGAGGAATTGTTGACGATTAAGGGGAATTTCTTATCGAACATGAGTCATGAAATCAGAACACCTTTGAATGCGATTTTAGGATTTACACGATTGTTGAAGGAATCTAGCTTAGATGAAG
>CAIUKX010000480.1 GCA_903899795.1 uncultured Flavobacteriales bacterium | reverse complement strand
TTCATTTAATCTAAATTTAAAGATGAAGACAACAATCACACAAAAAATGATGAAGAAAGTCAAAAGCATTGCTTTATCAACCACACTAATCCTCTCTTCTGCATTTTCAGGAGTGATGGCACAAACACCAGCTTCGTTACGATACGATGCTCGACAAGCCCAAGGTTACCTAGTAATGAATCAACCAACCGGAGGAACTATCTTTACGTGTTGGAGATACCAGTTTTATGAAAGAACTGGTAAAGCATCAACAAAATACCCTACTGGCATAGTTCCATTGGATAATATTACCGTGTGTGGTAAAGATTATATCCAAATCCCTGTCGCGTATGGAAAAGATATGAATAGAGATATTATTGTTTCTATTTATGGACTAAACAAAACGGGTGAATCTCCAGTTACACTCAATACGAGTATTGGTAATCGTCAAGGACCCGCACTTACAGTTCAAAATCCTGATGTCTGGGTTCCTAGATGTGGTGTTGGATGTGATGGAAATAACTTCAATCAACAAGCTTATGCCTTCCAATTTGTGATGTATGAAAAATTAGATGCTTCAGGTGCAGGAACTGGGGCAGCTCATTTGAGAGTTGAACGACCTATTTATGATATGTTTAATGGAACTCCACTTCCTTTTTATGGTTTTTACACAAAAAACCAAGCAGGAACTTGGCTTCAACATAAAGGTTCACCGATAACAGATGTTGATGTATACTTGCAAGGTGTAAATAATAATTTTGGAATTTCTCCAAAATTGAATCGATCAAATTTAGATTATGGAACAACCATCTATGGACCTGATGGAAATCTTATAACTGATCAATACTATTACATGATTCCAAAAGATTTTGGACCATTCTATGCTTCTGAATTACAAACTATCCCAAATTATACAGGTTGGGAAACAATGTGTGCTAGTGGAGACGCTGCGTTGAATACATATATCACTCAGATGAATTACTATATCTCACATTTATCATCTGTACCTAATGGCTGGATCGCATTAGGTCAAAATAACGCTTGTATTGGTAATGGTTTTTCTGTTAATATTGCTGATGGGGCTTTTGAAAATCCTGACCCTTGTCCTGAAGCTTCAAATCCTTTTCTAGGTGATAATACAAGTATTTGGGATTACCTACAATCACTTACAGGCTGTGGTCACCATCAGTCAGGACCTGAAGAAACTGAAGCAGATGTAGCTGAAGCTTATTTAGTTCCTACATCAGGATCTACAACAACTCCTATTTGGTCTTTTCAATCCTTTAATGGATTACCAAGAGTGGGCGAAAAAATTTCAGTTCCGGCAGGATTATATGAACTTAGAGTTTCATTTAAAAATGGTAAATTTAAGAAGGTTATCCTAGAAGCAAAACAAGCGTTTACATCCGTTACTACTATGAAAGATTTGATCGGTGTAGTGATATTCCCAGTTCCAATTGTAAACAATATTTATAGTATTAATATTGAAACTCCTTTTGATGTTGCAATTAATTATCAATTATGCGATAATAATGGGAATGTTTTGTATACTCAAGGAATCAACTTAAAACAAACAGCACTTGGAGTTCCTACGACAGTAAGAATGAATCCAGGAATCACAATTCCAACTGGAAACGTATTCCATAAATTCATTTATCCTGACGGTTCAATCCAAACTATTCAAACTATTCAATAAATTCTTATTTTTGTGAGGTCGCTATTACAATATTGCGACCTCACTTTTATTTTTTTTTGTATGAAAATTACTTTACTTCTTATATCGTCAATTATTAGTCATTTTGCTTTTTCTCAATGGAATATTTCAACTCAGAACTGTGTTGGTGGAACTTCGTATGATGACCCAAAAAGTTCAATAAAATTATCCAATGGAAACCATATTGTAGTGAGTGAATCTTCTTCAGGTATATCGGGGAATAAAACAGATGCCAATATTGGTGGGATAGACATTTTCGTGGTTGCTTTAGATAATAATCTACAAATTGTATGGCAAAAAACATTTGGAGGAACATTAGACGATCGACCAATAGATGTTATTGAAACTTCTGATCATAAATTATTAATTATTGGTAATTCTTTATCTCAAATTGGAGGAACAAAAACAGCTCCGAATTATGGAGGTCCAGATATTTGGATTATAAAAACTGAATTGGATGGTACTGTAATTTGGGATAAAACAATCGGTGGAGATCAAGCTGATCTTGCAGGTGCGATACAAGAAATTGAATCAGGTAACTTCATAATTCACGGGGAATCTGATTCTGGGATATCAGGAAACAAAATCTCATCAAATAAAGGTCAAACTGATGGGTGGTTTATTAAAATTGATAAAAACGGAAATATTTTAACTGATAAATCGTATGGCGGAAGTGATCCTGATTTTTCCTCATTGGGTTTAATTTATCATAATCATGAAATAATTGTTTCATTGTTTTCATCTTCAAATATTTCGGGTGACAAAACAGAAAACAGTTATGGAGGAGATGATTTTTGGATTTGTAAATTAGATACAAATGGTAATTTATTGAATCAAAAAACGATCGGTGGTTCGGGTAATGAAGGTATGTCTCTACTGCAAATAACCTCAACAGG
>CAIUKX010000479.1 GCA_903899795.1 uncultured Flavobacteriales bacterium | reverse complement strand
GATAACACTTTTAGCTATAACAATTGCGAAGATGATGATTGTTCCTTTCTGCATTGCAGATGCCACTGTATTAACAGAAGCAGGATATGTTGGAGAAGATGTTGAAAGTATTCTCTCGCGCCTATTACAAACTGCAGATTACAATGTGGACGCTGCCCAAAATGGGATTGTATTTATTGACGAAATAGATAAAATCGCAAGAAAAAGTGATAATCCATCCATTACACGTGATGTATCTGGTGAAGGTGTTCAACAAGCTTTACTAAAATTATTGGAAGGAGCTGTCGTTAATGTTCCACCTCAGGGAGGACGTAAACATCCTGAGCAAAAAATGATTCAAATCGACACCAAAAACATTCTCTTTATTTGTGGTGGAGCATTTGATGGAATTGAAAAGCACATTGCCAGACGTGTCAATAAAAAAGCAATTGGTTTCACCAACAAAACCGAAGAAAGAATTGACGGAGATAATTTCTTGAAGTACATCAATCCTACTGACATCAAGACATTTGGATTAATCCCTGAATTGATTGGACGATTCCCGGTTTTGACTTATTTAGAACCTTTGGATGCCAAGAGCTTAAAACGCATTATGACTGAGCCCAAAAATGCACTTGTAAAACAATACATGCGTTTGTTTGAAATTGACGGTATTAAATTAAGCTTTGATGGTGATGTTCTTGATTTCATTGTTCAAAAAGCAATTGATTTCAAATTGGGTGCTCGAGGACTTCGTTCCATCTGCGAAGCTATTCTTACAGATATTATGTATGACCTTCCTTCCAAAAACGAAACAGAATATCGGGTGACATTAAAATATGCTGAATCTCAGTTCACCAGTTCAAAAATGGCTAAACTAAAGGTTGCATAACCCGGATTGAAATACAAACTGCTTGGTATTTAGGATAAATTTGAAACCAGTTATTAAACGTACAGCTATTTTAATTATATTTTGTGCATTTATAACTGGTTTACTACTTTTCACCACAAGCAAACAGGCTCATATTCTTCATCTAAAACATTTTTCATTCACAGGAAGTAAATCCGAAATGGATACCAGTTGCATGGAACCAGTCGTGCATTCACAACTATTAAACAACAGAGTTCGGGAATATCTCGCCGAATCCTATCAAAAAGGGATCAAAATAATTCTAAAACACCCCAAACAAATTACACCACTGGTGAATTCAGGAGTTCTGATCCCAATAAAAAACTCTGAAACTTATCTTATAGATACGCTCTGGTATAGCTACCCTTTTTTAACACCTTCTGCAAAAAAATTATTACACACAATTGGGAAACAATTTCAGTACAAAGTTAAAAACACGGATTTAGAAAATACACGTATTATTGTTTCCTCCCTACTCAGAACAACTTCATCCATTAAACGTTTACGAAGAAAAAATCGAAATGCAGTAAGATACAGCGCACACTTACATGGAACAACATTTGATATTACCTACGAATCATTTGATCAATCCAAATTAATATCACGAGCTGAATTAGAAAGTTTGAAAGAAATTTTAGCAAATGTGTTATTTGAACTTAAATCAAAAAATAAATGTTGGGTAACTTTTGAAAGAGCCCAAAATTGTTTTCATATTGTAAGCCGATAACAGGTTTTCAACTTTAGAGTATTAATTCTTTTATTAGAGGCACCAATAATTCAAAAATAATTACACCTAGTTTTGGAAAAAAGTTTCCATGAAAGACATTTCAATTTATTTCAATCCAGTTGATTTTGATCAAATATACCCAGAAGGATCAATTGGTAGTAAAATAGAAGTTCATCAAGAAGGTAATTTTCCAGAATTAAATAAAGGAGGTATTGCGTTACTTTACGTTCCAGAATTTAGAAATGGAGAAAATCAATTTCAAGGAAAAACAAATGAAGAATTCCGATATCAATTCTATTCTCTTTTTAATGGTTTAGATTGGAACTTTCCTATATATGATTGTGGTACTATATTACCAGGAAAAGAAATAGAAGATACTTATTTTGCTGTTTCACAAGTTACAGCCGAATTAGTCAAAAATCAGATTATTCCAATTGTTATAGGAGGGACGCAAGACTTAACCTACGCTTTGTACAAAGGATATGAAAAACTTGAGCAAATGATTAACATTTGTTCAGTAGACCATAAGCTTGATTTAGGTATGCCAGATCAACCGATTACAAAAGATGGTTACCTCAGTCAATTATTAACACACAGGCCTTGTTACCTTTTTAATCATTCCAACATTGGTTGTCAAGCACCACTTGTTAGCACACTTGAATTGGATTTATTCGATAAATTATATTTTGATGTTTGTCGTTTAGGGGAATTCAACTCAGATTTCAAAAAAGCAGAACCTTATCTTCGCAATGCTGACATATTAAGCCTGGATCTTCAAAGCATCAGAAGCAGTGATTTTAGAGGAAAACACTACACTTCACCAAACGGTTTTTATGCAGAACAAATTTGTCAAATAACCAAATATGCAGGCATCAGCGACAAACTAACTTCTTTTGGGATTTTCAACTTATTTCCAGAAGGTAATCAATCATCAACCGATCAATTGATCGCTCAAATAATCTGGTACTTTATTGATGGTGTATCCCAGCGAAAAGGTGACTTCCCAATCGGAAGTAAAAAAGAGTACACAAAATTCTCTGTCAACTTGGATGATTTTCAAGAAGAATTGGTATTTTACAAAAGCAATAAATCAGAACGTTGGTGGCTAGAAGTTCCTTACCCACCTCAGGAGGGAGTTAAATTTGAACGCCATCATTTAGTCCCATGCGATCACATGGATTACGAAAAAGCTATGAAAAATGAGGTTCCAAATCTTTGGTGGAGAACCTATCAAAAATTGGGCTAACAACATAGCAGAAAAACAAATAACCATCAATTCCCCATCATCATCCACTTAATTTAATGTTGAATTTTAAAACATTTCATCGATTTTTTTCACAATAGTGTGTTTATGTAAATAATATTATCTATTTTAGTCGCCAATTATGTAAACTGTTTTTACTGGTTTTATTTAAGAAAATGACATTATATGCATAAACGAATACTAGTCTTATCCTCATTAGTGTTGGGATTTGTATCTACCTTTGTAGCTCAACAAGATCCAATGCAAACCCACTTCATCTATAATAAAATGATGTTTAATCCAGGTGCTACTGGGATTGATGAAGGGTTTTGTGCCACATCTGGTTACAGAAATCAGTGGGATAAAGTAAATGGAACACCTAACACAACATTCCTTAATGTGGAAGGAAATATGAGTAGATGGTTTCCAGGTGGCTTAGGTATTAACATTTGTAACGATGCAATCGGATTCAACAGACAAAATAATGTTATGCTGAATTATTCATACCCATTGGATCTTGGTGGACATACACTTGGAATAGGTTTAGGTGTCGGAATGATTAATTTCGGAATGAAGCCTACATGGGTTGCACCACAAACATTGTTGGACAACTCTCTTCCTCAAGGCTTTTCTTCTAATGGTTTAGATGTGAATTTTGGGCTTTACTTTAAATCCTCAGGTCGATTCTATGCAGGTTTATCTGGTACACATTTGAATCAAGGTGTTATATCAGTTAAAAATCCTACTTCAAATTTGACATCAAGTCCTTACCAATTAACTCGTCACTTATATGCAATGGGTGGCTATAAATTTCCTGCTGGAAAAAATGAAGTTGATGTGCAAATGATGCTTCGTACAGATCTTGTCAAATATTCTGTTGACATTAATGCAAGATATATGCTAGGAAACATTGGATATGCTGGTCTTACATACAGAACATCTGACTGTATTGCAGCTATGTTCGGTGTAAAATGGAATGCCTTAATTATTGGCTACTCTTACGATGTGACAATGAATAAATTGTCAAGTGTATCGAGAGGTTCCCATGAAATTTTATTGAAATATTGTTACTATTTGCCTGTTCCGCCTGTAGCTGTAACTAGGCATGTAAGATGGTTATAAAAATAATGTTAAAAAAATTGTAACCATTTTGGTGAGGTTTCCGTTATATTGAAAAATGAATTGATCCTGTAGATTGTTGAAATTTAGTATTCGGAAAAGAGATAAAAAAGAGGTAGATATGAAAAAACTATTGTTAGTCAGTTTAATAGGTGCAGCACTAGCTTCTTGTGGTTCAAGATCTGGGCATCTAACTGGGGTGTTGGTAAGGCCTATTTATTTTCCAGAAATTCCACTTGGGATGGTTTATATTCCATCTGGTTCCTACAATATGGGGGAAAATGATCAGGATGTACCATTCCTTCATCAAACTCGTGCGAAAACTGTTTCTATCCAAGCATTCTATATGGATCAAACAGAGATATCGAATAACGAATATCGTCAATTTGTTGAATGGGTTCGAGATTCAATTGCTCGTGAAAAACTGTACTTGAATGAAGCAGGTAGAACCAGCGGATTGAAAAATGAAGAATGGACCGACGATGATGCAAAAGAATGGATCAACTATACCGAAATGTATTTCGATGAGAATACAATGGAGTATGCTGAATACGATCCTTCAGACAGAGCATTGGGAAGAAGTTTGTTTAGTTTAAATTGGGATCGACCAATTAACTACACAGATCCTAAAATTATTCCATTATTGGCAGATATGTATTATCCTCAACCTGAAAGATTTTTCAAAAGAAAGGAAATTGATACAAGAAAGTTAATGTATAAATACTACTGGGTTGATTTGATCGAAGCATCTAAAAGAGGTCGTATTAACATTACACCAGATGGATACGATAACCAAGGTACAAAGATTGTTCCTGAACACCGTACATTAGAGACTCCTCCACATCCTTTCACGAAAGACCCTCAAGGTCAGGACTTGGATTTGGGACACTTCAATAAAAAAGGACAAAATAATGCAATTCGTGGTCACGAAAATAGACAGCGATTTATTATTGATGAGGTAATAAATGTTTATCCTGATACATTATGTTGGATTCGTGATTTCACATACTCTTTTCATGATCCAATGACTCAAATGTATTTTTGGCATCCATCATACGATAACTACCCTGTTGTTGGTGTAACTTGGTTCCAAGCAAAAGCATTCAGTATTTGGAGAACTCAATTATTGAACTCTTGGTTGGTTGCTATGGGTGATATTTTTGTGAATGATTTCCGTTTGCCAACTGAGGCTGAATGGGAAAGAGCTTCTCGTGGAGATTTAGCATTATCTCAGTACCCTTGGGGAGGTCCATACATCAGAAATGAGTCTGGTTGTTTCTTAGGAAATTTCAAACCAATGAGAGGTCGATACTTTGAGGACGGTGGTTTCCATACGGTTAAAGTATTCTCTTATAACCCGAATGGTTGGGGATTGTATTGTATGGCTGGAAACGTATCCGAATGGTGTGAAACAGCATACGACGAATCGATGAATGAATTTTCACATGATTTAAATACAGATTATAGATACAATGCGATGGACTGGGATCCACCTTCAATGAAACGTAAAGTTCTTCGTGGAGGATCTTGGAAAGATATCGGTTACTATCTACAAAACTCGACACGTACATTTGAGTACCAAGATAGTGCGAAATCATATATCGGATATAGAAACGTAATGACACACTTAGGACGTGGAGGTCGTGACTTCACAAGAGAAGGTGGAGAAGAAATTCAAAGTGATATTCAGTTAAAATAAGCTGATTACACTTGAATATGCTAGAAATATAAAACAAAACAATTATTTTTTAAACCAAAAAGTCATGAGTACAAGTAGTGGAGGTTTTTTTGCAAGTAAGAGATTTAAAACAGTAATGAAGTTCGTCTACGGATGGGGGGGAGCTATCGTAATTGTTGGAGCGATGTTTAAGATTCAGCACTGGCCTGGTGCAACGATCATGTTGATTGGAGGATTAGGGGTTGAGGCTGTTATCTTTATCTTATCCGCTTTTGAGCCTTTACATGAAGATCCAAACTGGGAATTGGTTTACCCTGAATTGGCATTAGGTCATTCTGATTCTTTGGATCATGATGCACTACCTGCTCCAGGAAGAGCTAAAGGTCATGGTGGTTCAGGTGTAACTGAACACTTAGATCAAATGTTAAGCGAAGCTCAAATTGATGCAGCTTTACTTAATCGTTTAGGAGACGGAATGAGAGCTCTAGGTGAAAATGCTGCTCAATTACAAGGTGCTAGTTCTGCTGCTGCTGCAACAGATGCTTACGTATCAAGTTTACAAGCAGCATCAGATAAAGTTTCTAACTTGTCAGAAGCATATGAAAGAGCATCTGTTTCAATATCAGGTATGACTTCATCTACAGCTGAAGGAGAATCATTTGGAGAGCAAATGCAAAAAGTTTCTAAAAACTTGGCTGCACTTAACAATGTATATGAGTTACAGTTAAAAGGTTCTTCAAACCATTTAGAAGCTACAGAGAAATTCCAATCTCAAGTAACTGAAATGATGCAAAATCTATCTGATTCTGTTGAAGATACAAAACGTTACAAAGAAAACATGGCTATGTTGTCAAGCAATTTGACTGACTTGAACACTGTTTATGGTAACATGTTAAAAGCAATGACAATAAATAAAGGTTAATATTTAGAAGTATTTAAACTTTAAAAATTACTAAATAAAAACTTAAAAGATATAACAACATGGGAGGAGGAAAAGAAACCCCAAGACAAAAGATGGTCGGTCTGATGTATTTGGTACTTATGGCGCTTTTGGCGCTTAACGTTACCAAAGCTGTATTAGACGCTTTCGTTGCAATTGAAAAGAACTTACATTCGGGGGCTATTGCACAATTAGATAGAGGAGATTCGGCAATTCTAGCTTTAAAACAAGAAATGAATGATCCGAATCCAGAGAAGGTAAAGAAAGTAAAATATTACCTTACTATGGCTGAAAAAATCAATGCTTTAAGTGCTGCACGCATTGAAGAAATTGATAAAATTAAGATTGATTGTATGGAAAAAATGGGAGAAATTATAGCTCCTAAAGACAAAAGTGAAGAAGCAATTGTTTGGGTACCATATAACAAAGCTAAAGATCCAAATAGACCAGCATTACTTAATTTAATGGCTGTTCAGGCAAAAGATGGATATGACGTGCCTATGCACGAAATCATTGGAGAGGATTTAGCGCCTGTAACTGGATCAGGAAAAGAATTATGGGCAAATTATATTAAGTACCGAACGGATCTTTGTAATACACTTGGTACATATGATGTTCCTGGTGGAAAATCATATAAGTTTAAAGTTGAAGCAATCAATAAGTACAAGGATAATGTTGAACTTGAAAAGTTGGTTGACAAAATGATCGATAAAAATGGTACAGGTTATAACTTCCAAGAAGATAGAGAGGTTCTGAAGGAAATTTATATAAAATTGACGAAAAATGAATTTGAAGAGTTTGAAGGATTACAAATGCACTGGATTGCTAGAACGTTTGACCACTCACCTATCGTAGCGGCAATGTGTTCTTTGACAGCTTTGCAACAAGAGATTCTTGCTGCTAGAGCTACGGCATTGAACCACATCAAAGGAAAAGTATCTACAGGTGAGTATAGTTTCAACAAAGTTATGGCAATCGCATATGGCCCACAAATTGCAAATTCAAATGACGAAGTTGAAATCGGTGTGATGATGGCTGCATTTGACTCTGATAATCAACCTACAGTCACTGGTCCAGGAGCAATTACGGTTGCTGATGGTAGAGGTACTTTAAAAGTTAAGGTAAGCGGTGGTAACGAAATGGTTCTTAACGGAACAGTTGCTATTAAGAAAAAATCAGGTGAAATGAAAACTGAACCATGGACGCATACAATTAAAATTATGAAGCCACAAGGAACAGTTTCTCTTCCTGAGATGAACGTTTTGTATAGAGGTTACAACAATAAAGTTGAAGGAGTTGCGTCTGGATATGATCAAACAATTTTAGCTGGAAATGGTGTTACACTTACCAAGTCAGGAACAGGTTATATTGGTAAACCTGGTCAAGGTAGAGAATGTTCTATCACTGTTTCTGGTAAAAACTCTGTCACAAACAAAACTGTGTCATTAGGTGTATTTAAGTTTAGAGTTTCTAACTTACCTCCTCCTGCTGTATATTTAGGAACGATTGCTACAGGGTCATCTGTTGGTAGATCGGCTGTAGCAAGTATGACACGATTATTCGCAAAATACCCACCAGAAATTCCTTTATCCGCGACATTTGATGTGTCTGCATGGGAGGTTACTGTTTCTGGTGCTCCAAGATCGATACAAGGAACTGGTGCAACCCTTTCTGCTGAAGCACAATCTTTATTGAAACAAGCGAAAGCTGGCTCAAAGATTAGTATCTCAGCAAAATACAAAGGAATGGGATATGCCGGTAACATGGCTTCGATTATAACCGTTCAATAATACTTTGAATTATGAAAAATCTATTTTTTAGTGCAGTTGTAGTATTCTTAGCTGGAACATCTATAGGTCAGGAAGTTAATGGTGGACCTGTAAACGTACCGGCAGATGGAATCGTGGATGGAGTTTTCATCCAGGAGCATATTCCGACAAAGCGTATGATTCCTTACGAATTCGTAAGAGAAGCAGATGTTATTTGGAGCAGAAGAGTTTGGGAACAAATAGATTTAAGAGAAAAAATGAATCACCCTATGTATTTTCCTTTTGATGAATATGATGCATCAGGAAATTGGGTTAGAAATTCTTCTCGTTGGAGTTTGTGGACAGTCTTGAAAACACATATCCTTAATGGTGACATCCGTGTTTTCTCTCCATATAACCCTTTACAATTCGATATTACGGATGGTGATCAATTGAAATATCCTATCGATCCACAACCAGGAATGAACTATTATACTGACAGTGTATATAAAAATACATTGTTCTCATACATGGGAACGTTAGGTGCTGAATCCACTACACCTCTATCGAACATGTATGGAGAAGATAGTACAATTACTCTTGCAGATGGAACTATTCAAAACGTTTATCCTCCAAGAGATACAACATGGCTTTTATCAAAAGACATCGTTCAGTATCGCTTAAAAGAAGATTGGTTTTTTGATAAAGAAAGATCTGTGTTAGACGTAAGAATCATCGCAATTGCACCGGTTTGTTACAACAAAGATGATCAAGGTCAGGTTACGGGTATGAAAGAAATGTTTTGGTTATATTTCCCACACTGTCGATTTGTATTGAATAACTACTTTGTGTACAATGATCAAAATGACGCGCAATGGATGAGTTTTGATGACTTGTTTTGGAAAAGACGTTTCACATGTACTATTTACAAAGAAAGTAACGTATATGATCGTAAAGTTGAAACCTACAAAACAGGAGTTGATGCTTTGTTTGAAGCAGAAAAAATCAAAGAAGAGATTAGAACCATCGAACATGATGTTTGGAGTTTCTAGACAAAACTTATATTTAAGAAAAGCCTCGGTAAAACGAGGCTTTTTTTATGCCTAAACTGTAACAATTTTTAAATGTAAAGTTATAGAAGTAAGAAAGCACTAAAAGATCTTCTAGTCAAACTTTAGTAACCACATTTAAAAATTTTATTATGAAAACTTATATCATAAGCCTCTTGCTGTTATGGCAAGTATCAGAATCATATTGCCAAATAAACGGTGGTCCAATAAATGTCCCTTCGCAAGGAATTGTAGACGGAGTATATGTTACAGAAAACATTCCAACGAAAAGAATGATTCCTTACGAATTTGTAAGGGAGGCAGATGTAATCTGGAGTAAAAGAGTTTGGGAGTCAATTGACTTAAGAGAAAAAATAAATCATCCACTTTACTTTCCATTTGATGATTATGATGCCAACAAAAACTGGGTAAAAAATTCATCTCGATGGAGCTTATGGACAGTGTTAAAAACTCATATTTTAAATGGTGATTTAAGAGTCTTTTCTCCATACAATCCTCTGATGTACACCATCGCAGATGGTGATCAGTTGAAATACCCAATTGATCCTGAGCCTGGACAAAATTATTACACCGATTCAGCCTATAGAAACATATTGTTCAGCTATTTAGGAGAACTTGGACCACCCCCAACTGTACCCTACTCCACTGTTGATGGAATTGACAGTACAAGAATTATAAATGGTGTAACTGAATTTGTCTATCCACCGCGAGATACAAATTGGCTATTGTCACAAGATATTATTCAATACCATTTAAAGGAAGACTGGTTTTTTGATAAAGAAAGATCGGTAATGGATGTCCGGATAATTGCAATAGCTCCAGTTGTATATGCCCG
>CAIUKX010000478.1 GCA_903899795.1 uncultured Flavobacteriales bacterium | reverse complement strand
TCCTTTTCCCAAATAGTAGTATAATCATTTTCTAAATCGATAATTACTGTTTCCCTATCATTAATTACAGTTGAATCTGAAGATGTAAAGGTGTGATTTTTCAAAAGTGGATGGAAACGCACAAATTCAGCAATAATATTTTCTTCAAGACAGTATTCATTAAAACTTTTCCAGAATAGATCGATAAAATCTTGATTATAGTTAGAGGAAATTACGCCATTGTATCCATATACACTTTGGATATCGTAATATTGTTCATCTAATTCATAACCTAGATTATTGACTTCATTTTTTAAAAATGGGTAAAGTGCCAAATCTTTTTCATATTCAAAAACGAAGCACTGAGCAATTCCTTCTTGATTTTGTTCGTACAAGGAACAATATTCAGAAGTAAAATAGATATCTTGTTGTTCGAGGGGTAACTTATGAATCAAATTATTCCATTCTTCACGGTAGTTTACAGACAAAATTCGATACTTCATAAATAATTTCAATATTATTTTTTCTCCGCAATGATAATTAATTCGGAAGTTTTAATTGTACCATTTTCTGATGTGGCATCTAATTCATCAACTGACAGAATATTAAAACTAGAGCCATAGATAGATTCAATATCGTTTTTGGATGTTAATCTTACAAATCCTTTATTCGTAAGCGGACCTTCCTTAATGTTTGTATATTCATTTTCTGCCAGAACAGTGTAGTCTTTTCCAAGGAATTGATTGTTTGAAAATGTACGACTATAAAATTTTCCTTTTGGTTTTAATACTCGATTGATTTCATTGAAAATAGTTTGACTATTTATCAAATTGTTGCTGTAGATACATTCGAGATCTATAACAGCGTCGAAAAAATTATCTTCGTATGGCAAATTAATGATATCTCCAATGATTAATTTTGCGTTTAATCCCTCCATATAAGCGTTCATAAGCCAGTTTAACACCAGTTTCACTGCCTTCTATACCATATGTATCGAACTTTTCTCTTGACAAATACCAAATATTTGCACCAGTACCAAAACCTACTTCAAGAATTTTTACTTCGCCTCTATTTAGTTTATAGAAATTTTTAGCAATAAAACGAATTAAACTTTCACCTGGATATTTACCCCAAGGTTGTTCTGAAAATACTTTTTCCCAAATAGGATCCCAACTTAATGAATTTGTTTTTGTCATTTCTATAAAATTAATAGTGTCCAGAATGAGATCAAGGAATAAATTATAAGATTACACTGCTAGGAATATTAACAAGTCTATTTTCAATATCAATGCTAGTTGCTAAGCCATCATGAATACAATGTTTAAACATATCTAAACGATGCATTAATGCCCATATTGGACGGGTCATCACTTGCTGATTATTTGTTTCAGTTAAAAACATATTTCTTTCTTCATAAGTAGGCAACAAGATAGCATTTAACCAATAATTTGATTTGCTGTGTTCAGGTTCCCCAATAAAATTAATATTCGGTTGGTTAAAAAACGTTTTGTATTTATTAGCTGTGATTCGTTTATTTTCTATGAAAATATCTAATTGCTCCAATTGGGCACAGGCCAATGCTGAATTTAAATTTGGGCAACGGTAATTGTAACCGATATAGTCATGCACATATTCCCAGCGATGCGGCACTTTTGCTTGTGTTGTTAAATGTTTGGCCAATTCTCCCAATTTATCATCGTTTGTAACAATTATACCACCACCACCACATGTAATAGTTTTGTTCCCATTGAAACTATATGTCCCAAGCAAACCGAAGGTTCCTGTTTGTTGCCCCTTGTAAGTTGAACCCAAAGATTCTGCAGCATCCTCTACAACAGGAATATTATATTTCGTACAAAGTGAAACAATTGTATCTATTTCTACAGGGTGACCAAATGTATGCATCGGCACACATGCAGCAATCTTTCTTCCTGTTGGTTTATGAATAGCAATTCCATTGATCAATTCTACATTTATCAAAAATGTTCTCAATGCATCAGCT
The DNA here is from genome assembly GCA_903899795.1 of uncultured Flavobacteriales bacterium. Lineage (GTDB taxonomy): Bacteria > Bacteroidota > Bacteroidia > Flavobacteriales_D > Crocinitomicaceae > CAIUKX01. Next base: position 1,048 of record CAIUKX010000478.1, on the reverse strand, counting down.
GACATACCCAGTCTTTTTGGATCAACGTCAATAAAAACAGGTTCAGCTCCGATATAACTAATTGCGTTAGACGTTGCAATGAAACTTAACGCTTGCGTTATGACTAGATCATCTTTTTTTACACCTGCTAAAATCAGACTAATATGTAGTGCTGCAGTGCCATTAACAACGGCAATAGCATGTTTTGCGCCCGTATATTCACGCATCATACCCTCAAAACGATCGACATATTGTCCTACAGATGAAACAAATGTTGAATCAATTGTGTCCATAACGTACTTTTTCTCATTACCGATAAATCTTGGTTCATGTAAAGGAATGAAATCTGAAGGAGTATTGAATGTTTTCCTAATAAATGAAATTACATCATTATACATATTTTTTTTCTAAAGGTAATTACATTTTACTGTCAAGATATTTACCAGTCTCTTTATGTCCAAAATTTGGAATCATTTCAAAAAATAATTCAACAATTTCTTCCTTTGACCAATTTTTGGCTGTTTTAAATTCTTGAATCTTTTTAGTAAAAAGTTGAATTTTATTTTGATCGAAAACGGGTTCGTTTTTGATTATTCCAAAGTTTTCGAAACGCTCTAGATCTAATTTTTCAGATTCAGTAAAAAACTCTTCAAAATCTTTTTCGCCAGTTGTATCACTTTCGGTAAAGAGACAAGGCCATTTTTTTTCAAATGGAAGTGATGCCATCAATTCCCTAGCTTCATCTTCACTTTGGCATAAATAAGGTTCATATCCTAAATCTTTTAAATATTTAACTGCTATATCAGCAAATGATATCAAATGAAGAGTTTCACTTAATTTAGGAAAAAAAATATCTCTATTCTCACCGAAAATGCACGACATTAAACATAATTCTCCTGATTCTTTCGGTGTGACAAAATATCGTTTAATATCGCTTGGAGCAACAATAGGTTGGTTTTTAGCAATCCTTTGATTAAAACCATGTAGCAATGATCCGTCAGAAAATGCTACGTTAGCAAATCGTGCTGTTGAAATTGTCATTTCCTGACTTCTACGCATTAAAAACATC
>CAIUKX010000477.1 GCA_903899795.1 uncultured Flavobacteriales bacterium | reverse complement strand
TTTCCTGAATTCTTTTTGTTGATTTCTGAAGTTCATCAAACCAATATAGGGATAAAAATAATGGTGACAAGATACAAAAAAAACTACCCCAAAAGAGGTAGTTTTATCACTTTATTATGTCGATTATTTTATTTCGCAGCAGCGTATTTCGCAGCAACTACATCCCAGTCAATCACGTTGAAAAAAGCATTCATGTAATCAGGACGTCTGTTTTGGTAATGCAAGTAGTATGCATGTTCCCATACATCCATCGCTAAAATTGGTGTACCATTACATCCTTCACCCATAATCGGGTTATCTTGGTTCGGTGTTGAACAAACGCATAATTTTCCTTCGCATACACACAACCAAGCCCATCCTGAACCGAAACGTGTAGCTCCTGCTTTTGTGAATTCTTCTTTGAAAGCATCAAATGATCCAAATGTTGCATCGATATCAGCTGCTAAAGCTCCAGTTGGTTTCCCTCCTTTGTTTGGTCCCATGATCTCCCAAAACAAATTGTGATTCCAAAATCCTCCCCCGTTGTTTCGAACAGCTGGTTTGTCTTTGCAGTTTTTTAAAATCTCTTCAATGGATTTTCCTTCTAAATCTGTTCCTGCAATCGCAGCATTTAAATTGGTAATGTATGCCTGATGATGTTTTGAATGGTGAATCTCCATTGTGCGAGCATCAATATGAGGCTCTAAAGCATCATATGCATAAGGTAAACTTGGTAATTCGAATGACATATTTTTAGTTTTATATTAGTACTATTTGTTTTCCCAAAATTACTTTTTTTATACTAAAACGATCGATAATTCCAGATTTATTTTAGATGCTTTTTAAATGATAACAATGCTCATAAAGTATGATGTATTGTTAACAATTAATTCATAGATATTCCCATAAAAAACGATATTTGATCTTTACTTTTGATTACTGCAAAAACAACTTTACTATGGACTCGAGAAGGGAATTTCTAAAAAAAGCAGCGATATTAACTGGTGGAATCGGAATTTCAGCCGGACTTCCCCCTTCTATCCAAAAAGCGATGCTGATCAATCCCAATCCCGGAACAACTTTTCAAGATGCTGAACATATTGTTTTCTTAATGCAGGAAAATAGATCCTTTGATCATGTATTTGGAAATTTAAAAGGTGTCAGAGGTTTCAACGATCCAAGAGCACAAATTTTACCCAATGGAAATAAAGTTTGGATTCAAAGCGATGAAAAAGGAAATTCGTATGCACCATTTCGCTTGGATATCAAAAAAACACAAATAACCTGGCAAGGCGGACTTGCACACGATTGGGACGATCAATCCGGTGCAAGAAACGATGGTAAGTATGATCAATGGATTCCATTCAAATCTCCTATGTGTATGGGACATTATACACGCGAAGATCTCCCTTTTTATTATGCTCTCGCCGATGCTTTTACAGTGTGTGATCATAGTTTTTGTGCATCTTTAACAGGCACAACTCCCAACCGTTTGTTTTTCTGGACAGGTACAAATCGACCTGAACAAAACGGAGCTTCTGAGGCTGTGTTACAAAATCATCAGGCGGAATCAAGAAACAATACCTACGTAGATTGGCAGGCTTTTCCTGAACTGCTGGAAGAACATGCTGTTTCATGGAAGGTGTATCAAAACGAATTATGGACGGCAGATATTCCGGGAGAAGACAATGACAATTGGTTAGGGAATTATGGTGATAATCCTTTGGAATATATTGAACGATACAATGTTCTGCTTTCTGCCTATTTCAGAAAAAACGGATACAAAGACATTACACCCGAACAAGTTAGAGATTTATACTCCAAACTTTCTCCTAACGAAAAAAACCTGCTGGATAAAGCCTTTACAACCAACATCAATGCTCCAAATGATTATCTGAAAATGAGTCCTTTTTCTTATAAAGATGATCAGGGTTTGAAACAGGAAGTTTCCATTCCAACAAACGATATTTTTCATCAATTCCGAAAAGATGTTGATGAAGGGACACTTCCCACCGTTTCATGGTTGGTTGCTCCTCAGAAATTTTCAGATCACACGTCCACACCACTTTATGGAATGTGGTATATTTCCGAAGCAATGGAAATTCTGACCAAAAATCCTGAGGTTTGGAAAAAAACCATATTCATACTTACTTACGACGAGAACGATGGCTACTTTGACCATGTCTCACCATTTGTTCCACCGAAACCTGAAAATTGTTCACTAGGAATTGATACCAGTATTGACTTTGAAATTAAAACAGGCCGTCCGATGGGATTAGGTTACCGGATTCCAATGATTATTGCTTCACCATGGAGCAAAGGAGGATATGTAAATTCACAGGTGTTTGATCACACATCTTCTCTGATATTTCTTGAAAAATTTCTCAGCCATAAACATAAAAAAGAAATTCGAACCAAAAACATCAGTCCTTGGAGAAGAACCATTTGTGGTGATTTAACTTCTTGTTTTCGACCTTTTGAAGGAAAAAATGATAACTTCTTCCCAGAAAATTTGATTCGAGAAAATGTGGTCACTTCCATCCAAAAAGCAAAAGATAAACCGGAAGTTAAAGCTCCATCTCTTACAAAAGAAAACATTCTAGCTATCAACAATTCTACTTCTGAAGAAAATCTTTCAACTCATCCAAACCAAGAACAAGGAATAAAACCAGCCTGTGCTCTGCCCTATCAATTTTTTGTTGATCATAATCTTGCCACAAACAGAGATTTTATTGAAATCGATTTTGAAATTCCTTCGGAAGAATTAGGTTCTCAAGCTACTGTAGGATCAGGTTTTCATGTCTACACACCAAAAAATTACAAAGGAGAAAAAGGAAAACATTGGTCTTTTGCAGTGAAAGCTGGAGACCAGTTAAAAGGTCTGTGGAAAATTTCCGATTTCGAAAACAACCGTTACGATCTTACCGTGACCGGTCCAAATGGATTCTACCGTCGATTCTCAGGTTCAAATCAAGATCCTTTACTAAAAATTCAATGCCGATACGAAAAAAAGGGCTGGATCAAAAAAAGATACACGGGAAATATTGAATTGGTAATTGAAAATTCAGATAGTAAAACCTTAGGAATCCATATTCAAAACAACATGCATCCATCTATTCGAGCAATAGGGCAATTTGAAATTCAGCCAAAAGAAAAAATAACTGTTCCGATTGATTTAAATGAATTTCAAAATTGGTATAATTTCTCCATTGCAGTGAATGGAAACACAGAATTTATAAAACAATACGCAGGTCATATTGAAACTGGAAAAGAATCTATATCAGACCCTCAAATGGGCGGAGTGATAAAGCCGTAATACCATAATTGAAATTTGTATTTTTATCACAAAGGGACACAAAGATTAGTCGTGAAGTACTTTGTAGGGAGCGTGTTCGGACACAAAGCAATAACACTATCCTGAGGATAGTGTTTTGTTAGCAATTTAATTTAAAGATCATTTTTCCTTGATGAAGACTTCAAATTTTATTTTGTGTATATTCTGATTTGATTCAGATTCCTTTTTACCACCTCCTAAACTTACCAACGCTACTTTAATCCCCCCTTTGTAGTCATTTTCCGAAGATTCGTTGATCATCACAGAAATATCAAAATCCACTTTCTGTCCACTTTCACCATTGGCATGTACGTGACTAGTTAAACGGAAACGATCTTTTTCTTTGTTAGCTTCTTCAACTCCATTGACTACATCAAGAAGTGCTTGTTTTATAAAGTCTTTTAATTCCATTGCACTATTCTTTTTTATCAAAAATTTCTTACTGGTCGAACATTAAAACCAACTCAATAACTCAAAAAACTTACTTCTGATATTTCTCGGAATACTTTTTATACAATTCCTTCTGCTTATTGTCCAATGAAATGATTTTCCCATTGACCAAAGCCAAAGTCACATTATTCGTTTTCATATCCAAAGCATTTCCCTGCGATACAAATATCGTTGCCATTTTCCCTTCTTCAATGCTTCCGTAACGATCCGAAATTCCCAAAATTTCACAAGCGCTCAAACTCACAGACTGAATCGCTTGTTCTTCCGTCAATCCGTAAGCTTTAGCTGTACCTGCCAAAAAAGGAAGGTTTCTGGTATTCATTGCCTCCATGTCCCCTTCGTTTTGCAGGCAGAATTTAACACCTCCATCTTGTAGTAAAGAAGGAAGACGGAAAGGTAAATCTGTTGCATCTTCTTCGTTTTCAGGTAAACTATGTAAACGCATCAACATAACCGGAATCTTAGCATCGTGCAATTGTCGTGTAATCAAATGGCTGTCGTAACCTCCCACAATTACAGGAAATTTCAAACCAAACTCTTTTGCAAAATCCAGTACATCGACCAGTTGCTGCAATTCACTCGCATGAATATACACTCTTTTAGATCCCATAAAGCAATCTTTCATCGCTTCCATTCGTAGATCAACCGTTGTATGTTCCTTCGTTTCAGAATAGGTCATTGCCATTTTAAAAAACTGGTAAATCGCACGTTTCTGCTCTTCGTAGTGTTCATTTTTCTTTAATCTCGACGATTCATACCAGTTATGTGTAAGACTTCCAGGCCATTCCAAATGAATCCCATCATCTGCTAATACCGTTGCATCTTCCCAGTTCCATCCACTCAAATGCATAGCAGAAGAACTTCCTGAAATTACACCACCCCTTGGGGTTGCCTGAGCAATCAATACACCATTTGAACGTACTGTTGCGATAACATCCGACTCCACATTGAAGGCAATTTGAGAACGAATATGCGGATTGTATTCACCCACTTCTTCAAAATCATGAGTCGCTTTTACAGCATCAATTTCCGTCAAACCTAAAGTAGAATTTGGCGCTACAAATCCTGGATAAATATGCTGACCTTTCAGGTCGATAATTGTATCCCAATCTTTTTTATCATAGGTATAAGCCAACGAATTACGGACCAATGAAATTTTCCCATTTTGAATTCCAATCAGCGCACTCTCAATCACTTCCCCATTTCCAATATGAAGGTATCCATGTTCCAATAAGATCCTGGAAGGGCTTTTTTGAGCGTTATTCACATTTGCTATCATTGCAAAAAATGACAGTATTCCGATTTTTATCCAAAGTCCGTTTTTCATCGCTTCAATTTTTATGCTTGATCTAATTTTCTAACCATGGTTAAAATAGTCGCCAAAGCTACTGTTTCACCAGTTTCATCGTATACATCCACCAAGAATTTCACAATTCCCTTTGCAATATCATCTTCTGTTCGCTTTTCCTGATCCACTTTTTCTTTCACTGTAAATCGAACACAGATTGTTGCTCCTGGATAAACTGGTTTTGTGAAACGAGCTTCTTCTAATCCATAATTTAACAAAACCGGTCCCTTTTTCGGGTCAACAAATAAACCTGCTGCTTTCGAAAGTACAAAATAACCGTGCGCCACTCTTCTTTCAAAAATAGTACCTTCTAACGAAGTAGCATCCATATGTGCATAGAAATTATCACCTGAAACATTGGCGAAATTTACGATGTCCGCATCGGTAACAGTATGTTTATGAGTGAAAACTGTCTCACCAATCACTAGTTCTTCAAAATGCTTTCTGAATACATGAGGATTTGCTTCAGGCATTTCTGCACCAACTTGGAATTGATCTGTAATTCTTGTAATCGTTGTCGGGTGACCTTGAATAGCTGTTCGCTGCATGTAATGCAAAACACCTCTTTTTCCTCCCATTTCTTCACCACCACCGGCTCTACCCGGTCCTCCGTGAGTCAATAATGGCATTGGTGATCCGTGACCTGTGCTTTCTTTTGCACAGTCTTTATTCAGTACCAAAATTCGTCCGTGCATACAAGCTGCACCAATTACAAATTCTCTGGCTTCCTGATCATTTGGCGTAACAATAGAAGAAACCAAAGATCCTTTCCCCATTTTGGAAAGTTCAATTGCATCTTCAACTGTTTTGTAGGGCATAATTGTAGAAACCGGTCCAAATGCCTCAATATTGTGAACATCTGTTTTGTTGAACGGATCATCATTTCTAAACAATATTGGAGAGAAAAATGCGCCTTTGTTGCGATCAGCTCCCAAAACTTCAAATTCATCCATGTTTCCATAGACAACTTTCTGCGATTTCATTAACTGTTCAACATTTGCACGAACACGTTCTACTTGTGTATTTGTAGCCAAAGCACCCATTCGGACACCTTCGAAATCAGGATTACCTATTTTCGTGGATGCCAATCGTGAACTGATCGCTTTTTCAACATCTTCAATTAAATCTTCAGGAACAAAAATTCTTCGAACAGCTGTACATTTTTGTCCCGCCTTAATCGTAATTTCTTTCGTTGTTTCTTTGATAAATAAATCAAATTCTTCTGTTCCGGGAACAGCATATTTTCCTAATATAGTTGCATTCAATGAATCAGCTTCCAAATTAAAAGGAACACTTTCATTCACGATATGCGGCATTCCTTTCAATATTTTCCCCGTCGCAGCACTTCCGGTAAATGTAACAACATCCTGACATGTAGCATGATCGATAATTCCTCTTCCCAAACCACAAACCAATTGAAGCGATCCTTCCGGAAGAATTTTAGAATCAATGATATCTCGAACCATTACTTCCGTTAAGAAACAAGTATATTCGGAAGGTTTAACAATAGCAGGAACACCAGCCATTAAATTCACCGCAATTTTCTCAAGCATTCCCCAAATCGGGAAATTAAATGCATTGATGTGAATGGCTACACCATCTTTGGGAACATTGATATGGTGACCGATGAAAGTCCCGTTTTTTGATAAAGGAACAGCTGATCCCTCCACATTATAAGGTAAATCAGGAAACTGTCTTCTTAAAGAAGCATTGGCGAATAAGTTACCGATACCACCCTCAATATCAATCCAGGAATCAACGCGTGTAGCTCCTGTTAAAGCACTGACTGCGTAATAGTGTTCTTTCTTTTCCATCAAGAAAAGCGCAAGTGCTTTCAGCATTCTCCCTCGTTCCTGAAAAGTCATTTTACGAAGTACATAACCACCTGTTTTTCGACCGTATTCGATCATGGCTTTATAATCAAGTCCCAGACTTGAAGTTTCACCTATTTTATCACCTGTAATTGCATTGTATAAGTTGGTTTCAACTCCTTCGCCGTCAAACCATTTCCCTAAAGCGTAGCTTTGATATCTTTGCATATAATCTGTTTTTATGTCTTTATCATCCTAAAGAACGGGCTTAAAGATAAGTATTTGTTATAAACCTGAGTTCGTTTGATATTTTAATACAATAGAAATTATTTGAAAATGCAAAACAGAACTGACATAAAATATCCTGATTCTATGAAATCATCCCCTATTTCGGTTATTAACATTGAAAATAACCCCTAATTTGGAAAAGTGCTATTTTACTGAAAAAAAGCAGTAAGTTATTCACAAAAACACACTTGATGTGCTAAAAAAGTTGTTTTATCGAAATAATTCATATCTTTATCTTACAAATGATAGCAGAAAGCCAATCACATTCTAGAATGATTTTGAAAAACTATAGTCGGTTAAATTATCCTCTTGTCGATGAAATTGACATAGGTCCAATGATTTATAGACTCTATGAAAACAGAATTTTTCATGCTATCGTCAAATCCGGAGAAAAAGTTACTATGGAAATGACGCAAAGTGGATATGATTTTTTGGATAAAAACGGTGGAGGTCAATTTTACAATTTGTATGAATTCAAATCGTTTGCTGAAATGGATCCTGAAGTAAGAGCATGGGCAGCTGATACATCCGGAAATATGTACACGCATGTTGACGCGATTGTAATCAGCAATATGGCTCAAAAAATCATGGCCAATTTCTACATCAAATTCAATAAACCACAAAAACCAACTAAAATATTCGACTCTGCTGAAAAAGCTTTTGCATTA
>CAIUKX010000476.1 GCA_903899795.1 uncultured Flavobacteriales bacterium | reverse complement strand
GGCTATTTTAAGATCTTTAAATGTTTTGTAGACCAAACCGATTTTTGCTGCGTAAATTTCTTTCTTTACTCTGAAGTCGATGAGTGAAGTGAAGTTTTCTTGTTCAACAGTAACAGTTGAATCATAAGAAATACCTCCAAGGGTCATAGGTTTATGTATACTTGAATAATAATAATTGATCGAATCCAGCGAGTTGAAAGCATTCGCATTCCAATTTTTGTCAGATGTAGGTGCAAAGACCAATTTGATGATCCGTTGGTTTTCTTCGACAAGTTCAGCTTTGTAATTTTCAATGATTGCAGTCCAAACATCGGTTTCTACCCAAGGAAGCGTGCTATTGTCTCTTTTGAAACGTCGGAATTCACGAGCACTTCGACCTTGATTGTCGATATAGATTGGGCCGATGTATGTTTTTAATTGATAAACTGTTGTATCGTGTTGTATTGCTTCGTTCACATCGTGAGACATTTCTTTTACATCATAAACAATGTAACGCCCTGGAGTCAAACCAAAATAATTCAAATGCATATCCATAACTGTTGATTTCTTTTTGCAAGCGAAGAAAACAGCGACTATCAGGATGAGTGATAAGAAAATAATGCTATGTTTTTTAGCGTAGGACATACAGTATGAAAGAACGAATTTACGAAAAAAAAATTGCAAAATAAATTTTGATTTGACAATTAATTATTAGGATCCAACCCTAGTTTTTTGAATTGCTTCATTTTTTCTTCTAGTTTTTTTCCTTCGAGACGTGTTCCATGGTAGAAATACACGCGACCTGTTTCAACTCCTCCTTCGTTTTGAACGGTGCACCAGCCATGTAATACTCCGTCTTTGTATCGTTCAGTATTCATCGGTTTCCCATTTGGATGGTTGGTTACCCAGATCCCCGTTTTTTTATTGTTTTTGTAATTTCCTTTGGTTTTGATAGTACCGGATTCAAAATATTCAATCCGTTCACCGTTCATTAGTCCATCTATATAATTGGAAGTGGAAGCTATGCGTAAGGATCTGTCACTAAGGTCTTCAGCTAGAAAATAAATGATTTTTTGTCCGTTTAATTTGTCATTTTTATAGGTTTCAGAAGTACTAAGCCTTCCTGATGGTGCAAAATTCAACCAAATGCTATCCTTCTTCATGTTCATGTAGATTCCTTTACTCAACACAACCCCTGATTCATGGTAAAAAATGGCGGATGAACGACTGCTGTTTGGTGTATTTTTGATAATAGCCTGAACTTTATTGGAGGGGTAATAGTAGGTGAATGTTCCCACAGGTTTGTCATCTTTGAATTGACCTTTGTATTGAGAAACAAGGCTTTTAGGATATTTTTTTTCCCATGGACCTTGTTTTTTTCCATTTGCATCAACTTTATTTTGAGCAAACATAATTCCAGTTAGAAATATGCAAATAAGAAGGGTAATCGTTCTCATAAAAAAATATGTTTTGAAAATTCTATCAGGCTATTAAAAGTATAATCAGCTTCAGTATTGACAGGTTCTTCTGTTTTAATTCTCACCGTTTTCATTCCAAGATTCTTGCCAAACAAAATATCAGAATCTGTGTCTCCTACCATAATTGATTTTTCGAAGCTAATTGCAGGAAATTCCTCTTTAGCCTTTAGTCCCATTGTAGGTTGGGGTTTGCGTGTTGAAAAAGGATCATTTTTCAATTCAGGAGCGTAATAACATTTTGAAATTCTACCGTTCATTTTCTCAATTTCTTTGATCATGTAACGATGAATTTCCAAAAGGTTACTTTCAGACATTACTCCTTTAGCAATTCCTTGCTGATTGGTTACAACGAATAAATGAGAAAAAATACTGCTTAGTTGTGCTATAGCTTCAGGGACTGAGTCTTCAAATTGAAATTCTTCGATGCAAGTGACGTAACCACCCATGATTCGCTTATTGATTACCCCGTCACGATCTAAAAAAAGTGTCCAGGAAGAATCGATATCCCAACTAATCATGTATAATTAAATTGTTTTTTCGATTAAGTATTGATTTCTGGTGGAAGAGTTTCTTCCAACCAATTCAGCTAAAAATCCAGCTAGAAAAAACTGGGAACCGATGATCATCGATACTAATGAAATATAAAACTCGGTTCGATTGGCTAAAAGTCTAGCTGAGTTATGGATAAACAGTTTATCAATTCCTAGATAGAAGGCAAAACCAAAACCGATAATGAAAAGCAAGGTTCCGATCGCACCGAAAAAATGCATTGGTTTTTTCCCGAATTTTCCCATGAATACAACTGAAAGTAAATCAAGTGGCCCATTTAGAAACCGATTCATTCCAAATTTAGTAGTTCCAAATTTTCGGGATTGGTGTTGTACAACTTTTTCTCCTATTTTAGTAAAGCCGGCAAACTTAGCCAGAGCTGGGATATAGCGGTGCATATCACCATATAACTCTATACTTTTTACGACTTCAATTTTGTAGGCTTTCAAACCACAGTTGAAATCGTGAAGATAGATACCTGTTAATTTTCTGGCAGCCCAGTTGTATAATTTGGTTGGAATTGTTTTCGTAAGCGGATCGTATCGTTTCTTTTTCCAGCCTGATACAACATCCAAATCATCTTCGGTAATCATCTTATAGAGTTCAGGAATTTCATCCGGAGAATCCTGTAGATCGGCATCCATTGTAATAACAACCTTTCCGGCAGCAAGCTCAAATCCTTTTTGAAGTGCGGCTGATTTTCCATAATTACGTTGAAATTTGATACCTCTGATTTCAGGAAATTGCTGAGATAATTCTTCAATTACGTTCCATGAACCATCTTTGCTTCCATCGTCTATGAAAATCACTTCAAACGAAAACCGATGTTCACCCATCACACGTTTGATCCAGGAATGCAATTCCGGTAATGATTCAACCTCATTGAACAACGGGATGACGATAGAAATATTAAGGTTCAATTCCACAATTTTATTTTTGGTCATACAAATATAATCATTCAGATTTCTTGAAGTATTTTTTGTGACCTAACTTACATTCGAAATTTTGAAAGGTTGCTTTTTGATGATGTTTGATGTTGAATAATATTGAGATGTTCTTACAGGAAAAAAACAGCTGCGATAATAAAAATCAAAATGATAGCAAGGTATTGCCAGATATCCACGAAAAAAGGTAAATATTTTTTCAATTTTTCTTTCATTCAGCAAATGTAGAAAAAAAAAGAAACGAATCTCAGTGAATTGATTGGGCAAAACACTAAGATTCGTTTAAAATTGGGATAAAGAATGCTTTTTACCAGGAATGATATTCTCCGTTTCCGTTTAAAATTCCCTCTTCAGAGTAATTAATATCGCTGATTTCTTCTTTAAAATCTTCAGCACCAAGTCGAATGCGTTGGTTGTTGATCAAAACTTGTTTACCATGAGGAATTTCAATGATGATATACACTTCCTGATCTCTTAATTTGTCTTTTATCGGAAAGGTGTAGTTAGTGTTTACATGTAAAATAGAACCCTCGATACCAATCGAATGGTGGATGTTTTTAGCTTTATTTATTGCACGATTATTTGAGGAACCATGTGCTGTAAAATTTTGGTATACATGGAATATTGAATCTTTGGAATACTTGTATTCGAAATGAATTCCGCTCTCATTAATTTTGTTACCATCTATTTCAATAAAATTGAGAAAACTATTGCTTTTTGTTGTGTAGTTCCCAACTTGTTCAGTGTTCGAATTATGAGGAATTATTTCCAGACTTTCAGTTGCGATAGCCCCAACATATAGATTTTTTTCTCCTTCAAAAGTCATTTCTCTCCCTGTTTTTATTCCACAATATATCAGGACAGTGATTCCAACTACTCCGATAAAAAATAGAGAAGAAAGTGTGATTTTCGTCCAGCTGCTTTTCAAACGGAAGATAATCTTACTTCCCAATAAAATCAGGAAAAGTACGGTAGAGAATCCTGTTGCCAAACCTGCCGTCCAGAACCAAAAAACATCGGAATCGTGTTCAAAGATCAGGTTTCCGATTTCAGTCACAGAAATGAATTCTTCTCCATTTCCGATAGGAATAAGGCTTAAACCGAGAATGCTGATTGTTATGAAAGCTAACAGCCCAAGTGCAGCAATATATAAGCCCATTCCAAGAATCAAACGAATTATTTTACCGACTGAGTTAATTCGTTTACCAAGTTCTCCATTTTTACGAATTCGATTGGCAAAAGAGTTTGATTCCTCCCTGATTTTATTGGCCGCTATTTCTACTTCTTCCCGGACGCTATCGACAGTAATCGGTTTTCCTTGCATACGCAGTCTTTCGATGGTTGTAAAAGCTTTGGGCATAATGATCCATAATACTATATAAAGTGGAAAACCAAAGCCTGCAAAAAAGAAAGTGATTAAGAATATGGCACGAATAATAATTACATCAATATTGAGATAATTGGATATACCACTGCATACACCGGCAATTTTTGCATTCTCAACATCTCGATACAAGCGTTTGTCATTTTTTGAGCCAGTATTTTGCTGCGTATATTTTTTCTCCTCTGCTTGAGGTTCATCCGAATTTTCAACATATTCTTCCGGTTCACCAAGGGTTTTGATAATTTGCTCTATGTCCTCTTTTTCGATGACTTGTTTTTTCTCATTCAGGTAATTTGAACAAAGTTCAGCAACT
>CAIUKX010000475.1 GCA_903899795.1 uncultured Flavobacteriales bacterium | reverse complement strand
TATAGCTGGATTGGCTTCCATAAACCCGATTTGAGCTATCGTTTTTTGTTGATCTATCCAATAATCATCTCCCTCCAATAATGCTATGAATTTTCCTTTACACTTTTTGATTAAAAAAATATAATTCGCGTGAAGCCCAATGTTTTTTTCGTGTTTATAATACCGAATATTATCAGGATAATTTTGCTGAAAATTGGTAACAACCTCTTTTGTATTGTCTGTAGATGCATCATCACCAATAACCAGTTCCCAATCAAAAGGGAAATTTTGATTGACAACTGACTGAATCGCTTCATCAATGAATTTTCCTTGGTTATACGCCATCATTAAAATGGATAACTTTGGACTCAATTGTATATTATTTATTTCTGACACTAACACATTATTGATAACAACCCTTTTTCTCTTCTTAAATTCCCACTTGAAAGTGATTTCAAAATGATGATCTGAACTTTATTTATCCTTTCAATTCATATACATCTAACAATTTGCTTATATAAATTGAAATATCAAATTCATTACTAAAAACCTTTGCATTTTTAGATATTTCAAACCACATATCTCTATTATTGTACAACATTTCAATTTTATCTGCAATCAATTGAGGATTTCGATCCTCTAAAATAAACCCATTATATCCCTCCATTATCAAATCTCTGTTTCCCATCGCATCAGTACAAACAACAGGTAAATCTGCGGCCATCGCCTCAAGCAAAACTAATCCAAAAGGTTCATATTTTGCGGTATGAAGATACACAAATGAATTTTGTAAAAAATCAACTGGAAAATCAACATTACCATGTAATGTAATATATTCAGTCAGATTAAAATCATTGATCATCTGCTGCAATTTAGATCTATCTTTTCCTTCACCTAAAATATCAAGATGCAAATGAATACCTCGTTGATGCAATTCAAACATTACCTGTATTGCGAGATCTTGTCCTTTTTTATCAACCAAACTTCCAATGAGTGTTATCCGTCTAAAAGCAGTATTCAAATCTCTTACACAAGCAAAACTGCTCGTATTAATAGCATTAGGCATTAGATAACTCTTAATCCCTTTAGGTAAAACTCTTTTGGAATATTCAAATGTATCATTGGAAATATTAATTACCGCCAGCTTCCTTTTAGAATACCCTTTTAAAACAATTTTCTTTTCGAAATAATTTGTCAATTTTTGTTTGGATATCCCATTCAAAACCTTTAAAGCCTCAAATTGATTCATATTATCATGAAAATGGACAAAATAAGCGGCTTTTTCATATCTGATCTGACTCAAAACCATTTCAGATTCAAACAAATGGGAATGGATAATATCTGGTTGAAAATCTTCAATGAATTGCTGTAATTCATGAACATTTTTTTTCATTTTTCCTCGTAAAGAAGGAATAACAGTACTTGAAATTATTCTATGATTTATTTTACCAGATAAAAAGGCATACGCATTGTCTTCATGAAAAGTTACCAAACAAACTTCCACATGAGGTATCTCCTGCAAAGCGATACAGATGTCCAAAACCAATCTTTCAGCTCCGCCTTTCGCAAGGGATGGGATTACATGTAAAATTTTCATCTATTTTCTCATTTCTTTTTACAAATAAAAAAAACTGAACTGGTACCAATTTTTGACTTATGTAGTTTAAAAAACTGAGGATAATCAGGATAAGGATATAAACAAGGCTCAATTATTTTTATTATTTCAAATTCAGAAGAAATTATTTTCTTCCAGTTTTTGATCCTGTAATGAAAAATATCATACCAAACCGATGCTGCTCTCGGTGAACTATGTGATTTA
Organism: uncultured Flavobacteriales bacterium; assembly: GCA_903899795.1. Lineage (GTDB taxonomy): Bacteria > Bacteroidota > Bacteroidia > Flavobacteriales_D > Crocinitomicaceae > CAIUKX01. The sequence continues at coordinate 3,051 of CAIUKX010000475.1, read as the reverse complement.
ACTCTGAAAATTGAAATGAAATTTGCCCCTATTTTATTAGTGAAAAAAAATCGAAAAAATTCATAAATTTTAATATGAGTTGTAAACAAAAAATTTGAAAACAAATTAATTATAGACATCATAGCAGTTGGTACACCAATAATGAAAATACCGTCATTTTTTAAAACACGTTTTATTTCTATCAATGTATCTTTTTCACTCATTACATGTTCCAATACATGAGAAGAAAAAACGACATCAAATTCTTCTGAGTCAAACGGAATGTTTTCGGCTACGCCCTGCACAATTTGTTCCACCTTCACCCTGTCTTTTATATATCTACCAACCCCATGATCACCAGGGTTCGGATCGATTCCTTTACAAATACAATGCTTATCTTCTTTGGCTTTTTGCATGGCATAACCTGCACCACATCCTACATCCAAAAAATATGAATTTTCAGGAATTTCCTTCACTAAATATTTCCACTCTTCATCTCTTATTATTTGCTGGTACTCCTCTATTTTTTCTTTCGATGAAAATGTAGAATATATTATTTTACCTAAAATACTCATAAATCATATAAATTTTTGCTTTGTTCTGCTTGCACTGAATATCTAATAGAATAGACCTCATAATATTCAAAAGCATTGGGAAAAATCTTTTTTTGTAAGCATAATATTTAGCAATTCCATAATAACAATTGCTAATGGCCTCCTTTCTTAATTTTCTGGATATCCGATTTTTAATTTCCTTTTCAGTGAATAAAATTCTCAAACCTTTCAATCTCGGCAGAAAACAATTGTTTTTTATGTTCACCGAATTATCTTCGTGCCAACGATATACTACTGAATCTTTCGCAATGTGATGTATTGGAAATGAGGTGGAAATTTGAGTCCAAAGAACAGAATCCTCAACTATTACAATTTTTGGATTAAATGAAAATTTTGTGAAAATATGCCGATGAATACATACTCGTGCGGGTATAACCGAATGTTTAATAAAAAAATCCGATGAATGATCATAATTAACAGTATCTACTTTTTCCTTCAAATCTCCTATTAACATTTTTTGATCCGTAAAAAATAATCCTACTGGCTCCGCTTTTTCAATAATACATGTGTGCAAATTTTCAAGATGATCTGCTTCATAAAGATCATCACTATCCAGAAAACAAATATATCTGCCTGTAGACTTACTTACTCCATTATTTCTGGCAACACTTCGCTCTGCATTTTCTTGATAATAATAGCTTATTCTATGATCCATTTTTATGATTTCCCGAACAATCTCAACGGTATTATCTGTAGAGCCATCATCAACTATTATACACTCCCAATCCGTAAATTTCTGGTTAATTACAGATCCAATAGTTTCTTTGATGACTTTAGATCTATTATAAGCAGGAATTATAACAGAAAAAAAAGGCATATCCGGATATCAATTAAATTAATGAGCTTAAAAGTAAGAATACTTCTAGAAAGTAAACAAATTTATTAATTTCTGATTATTATTGTACAAATTTATCAAAAGGTATTATACATCTTATTTCTTGCATGAAAACATTATCGATTATTATTCCAGCATATAACGAAGCGAAAACAATACATTATATTTTAGATAAAATAAAAACTGTGAAGCTGATAGATAACATTCACAAGGAAATAATTATCGTCAATGATTGTTCAAAAGATGATACTGAAATAGCGATTAAAAAGTATATGTCTGAAAATGCTGATTTAACCATCTCCTACTATAAACATGAAGTAAATCAAGGAAAAGGGGCGGCTTTACATACCGGAATATCAAAAGCAACCGGTGACTACCTTATCATTCAAGATGCTGATTTGGAATACGACCCTGAAGAATACAATTTACTTTTACGACCTATTTTGAACGATAATGCTGATGTCGTATACGGATCTAGATTCATTGGTGGAAAACCACACCGAATCCTCTTTTTCTGGCATACGATCGGTAATAAATTTCTGACAACTTTTTCAAATATGCTTACCAATCTGAATTTAACAGATATGGAAACCTGTTATAAAATGTTTCGTACCGAAATAGTTCAAAACATTCAATTAAAAGAAAAACGTTTCGGATTTGAGCCGGAGGTTACTGCCAAAATTTCTCGTGTAAAAAACATTCGTATCTATGAAGTGGGAATTTCATATTATGGAAGAACTTACGAAGAAGGCAAAAAAATTGGGTGGAAAGATGGATTCAGAGCTCTGTATTGCATGATCAAATACAACATCTTCAGCAAGTGATTTTTAATCAATTAAACAAAAAAGTTTAAGTACTTTTGAAGTTTTATTCAACAATTCAATATAAGGTTTAAATTATTTTTATGGATAGTCACGAATTAGACCTTAACACAATAGAAACATTAGAGGCGATGGAATATGCCCCTTATTATCATCAATGGATTCTAGATGAATTTTCAAAATACATCGGAAAAACTATTGTAGAAGTAGGTTCTGGCTCCGGTTCTATTTCAAAAAAACTTTTAGAATCAAATCCTTCCAAATTATTTTGTATTGAGCCTTCTGAAATGGTGTTTGAAAAACTATCTTCAAACTTGGAAAGCTTCAAATCAAAAGAAAACTTAACAACAGGTTTAAATCCTTTGAATTGCTATTTGTCAGATGCAGTAGACACATTAAAGAATGAAAAAGTAGATACAATGATCTATATTAATGTACTCGAGCACATTGATGATGATGAAGGAGAATTAAAAATCATGCATGATTGTATCTCTTCCAATGGACATATTCTGATTTTTGTTCCAGCTCTTCAATGGATTTATGGAACTCATGATAAAAATGTGGGGCATTTCAGAAGGTATTACAAGAAGGATTTGCGTCAAAAAATTGAAAAAGCCGGATTTGAAGTTGTTTCAATAAAATATTTCGATCTGATGGGAATCTTACCTTGGTGGGTGGAATGGCACTAACTGGTATGCAGGGGTCAATTCGACTAATATTGTTTGCGGAGTTAGCGAGGGCATCATGTTTCAAATGGCCTCTAACTATATTAATGATGGGTTGCTCTCGATGGGGCACAAGT
>CAIUKX010000474.1 GCA_903899795.1 uncultured Flavobacteriales bacterium | reverse complement strand
TGATTTGAATATTCTACAAAATCTGCTTTTTTGACTGTTTTTAGATAATTGCTGGAAAATTCATCCTATAATGATTTTGTTTTTGCATTGCTGAAATCCAAAACATACACTTCGGAAAGTTTTTGAAAGGTATTTGTCACTTTCTCTTGACTGCGTAATGTGAGGTTTGAAATCCCTTTTTGTTGGGTGTAATCGACTGGTCTTTTCTCAAAATTTTGAGCGTTCAAACTCATCCATAGCCCAGAGCAGGCTATTAGTAATAATCTCTTTTTCATAGTTTTAAAGTTTTTAGTTTATAACGGCTATGTTAGTTTATTTATGTTGATAAAACAAATTATTGTGAAATTTAGGCTGATCTTTTTTTTACCAAGTATGAATAGCGGTAATAAAGTATTTATTTCACTGTTTTACAATTGTTTATCTTCTTGTTTTGTAGTTTAAGTAGACTATTTAAATAAAAAAGCCTCTGATTTCTCAGAGGCTTATTATTTAGGTATATGTTTTATATATAAAACGAATCCGATTTTACTTTCTTTGAATGAAAAGTTCGGAATATTTCGCTTGAGTATATTCCAAAAGTTTGTCTTCTGAAGGGACTTCAGTGTTAGTCAATTCAGCAACTAATTTCGCCATTAACTTGTGTAATGAATTTACCCCATAACCTTTTCCATCCGTTTTTTGAGGATATTTCAGGGGTTTAACTTCCGGAAGATCATCAGTTCTAGGTTCTTCTAAAGTAAAGACACCAGAAAAATCGGGAGCAGCATCTGAACGCGGAGTCAGCCCTTCAACATCGAATAGGTTTTGAATCGTTTTAATGACTGAAGTATGATCATAAGGAGTATATCCAGATGGACGTGCGATCAACCCTTTTTTAATATATGGATTGATCAAAATACAGGGTACACGAACTCCAAAGCGATTGAAAAGAAAGCCTTGCTGACCTGCTTTTCCATCTTTATCTGGATTTTTTGCTCCTCCCATCGGGGGGAAATGATCATAACATCCTCCGTGTTCGTCGTAAGTTATTACAAGCAACGTTTCATTAAATGAAGGCGAATTTTTGACAGCATTATAAATGTCAGCGATCAAACGTTCACCCGGACGTATGTCAGCCGGTGGATGCTGATCGTTTTGTAAATCTCCTCCATAAATAGGTTCTAAAAACGAATAGGAGGGAAGATCTCCCTTTTTGCATTTGTCGTAAAAGTCATGTAAATTTTCGAAATTGGAATCAAAGCGTGGATCATGCAACTGTTTCATTGTTAAACGAGTCAGTGAGAAATGATCTTTTCCAAATTCACCGTTTAAATCGCTTTCTTTTTGTTGCTCGTTGGTTGGCATCAAGTTATTACTGAAAATTCGCCAGCTAATGTCAGCCCCCTGATCGATTTTGTCTTGTATTTTATTATAAATGGTTGGGGATGAGGTAAACGCATTCGGATTATTATTCACGTTACCATCCGATTTAGCAGCATGAATGAAGGATCGATTGGGTAGTGTTTGACTGGGAACCGAGCAATGGTATTGATCACATACAGCAAAACTTCTGGCCAATTCACTTAAAACCGGAGTTTGTTGAGGTGTGTAACACTTCATAATATCCCGTGGATTGGTGGGTGCATCACCGTAGGTCAAGGTCCCATAGAGCATTGCATTGTTATAGTTCTGAACAAATCCCATATTGATCGGTGCAGGTGGATATAATTCTCCTACTTTGTATTTGAGAAACAATTGATGTGTTGTATCTGCAAATCCTTCTCCCGGATCAGGATTGGGAAGGGTATAATCTACTTTATTCGGAATTTCCTTTCCATGATTGTATTTTTTCTGTCCATTTTTTTCAACTGGAACTTTTTCAATAAAGGGATTACCATCCGCATCGATATTGTCAAGCGGATTCCAAAGATGTGTATTTAAACCTTCAAATGATTGTCCGTCAGGAATTCGTTTCCCATCGTAAAGCCATCCTAACATATTATCAAAAGAATGATTTTCAAGCATTAGAACCACAACATGCTTGATTCTTTTTTTCAGGGCGTCAATGTTTGGTTCGAGGTATTGATTTTGATTTGTACTCATAAATTATTTTTGTGAATGATGAATAATTTATTTTACCGGAGCTGAATCTCCTTGTAGTAGTGAAGTCAGACTTGTAAATAAATCCGAATTGTTCACTACATAAAAGGTTCCGCCTCTTCCATTTTGACTGCTTGTACAGGTTTGTCCGGTATATGAATAGTTTGGCGAAAGTGCCCCTTGCTGGTTCATATCACCGAAAATACTTATGGGTTGAGTTGTATCTTTAGAGATTCCAATTTTTGCATGATTACGGTTTTCACCATCACCACCGATAAGTTCGAAAGGTGTTCCATTCCAACTTCCTGATGTTGCAATTTCAACTGCTCCGGGAGTGGCTAAACCACTTGCCCAACAACCTGGAGTTTGTCCTGATTCCGTACTGTAAATTTCCGGATTAGCCCACCAACTTGCAACACGGAGATCAAGTCCCTGCAATTCTGCTGATACCATTTGCCAAGGTGGAACAGCCATTGCTGAAGGTTTGGATATTATCTGAATTCCTGTTGATAAAGTTGCTCTGAAAATACTGGTGCTTTTTGATTCTTTTCCAAGAGAATTGACTAATGCTTGAACATCTGCCGGACCTCCGTTGTTGACGATACTTGGCTGAGATAGATTTGTTGCTATGCTCGCATTATGAACACCGTTTAAAACACTTACCAAATCATCTTTTGTTAATTTCAAAGAAAAGAAATGTTGACTTACTTCAATGTCATCGTCATTGATACAACCGAGGGTATTTCCATCATTTTGTCTGGGATTTGCCGAACTTCCTGAGGCTGGCCATGAAGGAGTTGAAACTTGTAATACCATTCCTTCACCATCATCATTCCATGCTAGCATTCCTTTACTATGACCCCACGGTGAATCCATGTTTTTTATAGGGTCGTTGTAGAATTGATCGTTCCAAAGGACATAATAATACCCCGGATTATTATAAACTTGAGCGAAAGTTGCTCCTAACGGATCATCATAGGTTGCACCAATACATCCCTGACCTTTTGCTAAAGTAGGATTAGCACTTGTCGCGAAAACATATTGCTGACTATGTCCGTCTTTGTAGACATCAACTGTCCCTCCAAAAATTCCCTGAGTACCTACTGTAGGTGTTGTACCGTCATCTGTGCAACCGGGAAAAGATTCTGAATTAAATTTAAAGGCAAAAAGCCAATCTACTGGTTGATTTTTCCCTGCCATAGGAGTAGGAGCAGGAAGTGTGTTGTTTAGTTCCATATTTTTCTTAACTGAATTTAGCAAGCTAAGATATTAAATATTCAAAATAAACAAGTTTTTTTAGTTTAAAATTAATCTTTAAATAATAGTTGTTTTTTTATCAACTTAATAAAATCAAAAACCGCAAATGAACCATTTTTTATTCGATCCAAATGCGGTTTTTTTCTAATCATTAGTGAGTGAATCTCAGTTTCAACTTCTGTTAATTTTTACTCACACAATTAATCATCCAATTGATTCCGAATTTATCTGTGAAACTACCAAAATAAGATCCAAAAAACATGTCTTCGAGTGGCATTGTAATATTTCCACCAGCTGACAATTCATTGAATATTCGATCGGCTTCACTTCTTGTTTCTGGTTCGAGTGAAATGTGCATATTATTTCCTTGAACAAGTGTGAATCCCATTTCTTTAGGAGCATCAGTACCCATTAGAATATGGTTTCCAAGAATAGGAAGTTCCACATGAATGATCATATTTTTTATTGCATCGGCAACTGGCGGGTGATTTGAATCTGCAGGAAGATCTCCGAATCGTTGGAGTCCGCCGCCACTAAAATCAGTTTGAAATACGGATTTGTAGAATAAGAAAGCATCTTCGGTATTACCTGGGAAATTCAAATATGTACAAACACGAGCTATATTTTCTGTTTTTAATTCACTTCGAAGTTTGAACTTTGTTTCAATATAATGATCCAGATTTTGAAGTGCTGCAGTAAATCCTTCTTTAAAGCCCATTTCAATGATTTTTTCTAAATCTGAAAGTTGATCGTATTGAATTTCAATATTGACAGTAGTTGAATCTTCTGAATGCTGGTTAAAGGTATTATTCCATTTTGATCGTGGAAAAGCTTCATTGATGGTACTGTTTTCATCGCAAAATCCATCTAAACCGGAGAAACTTTTTTTAGTGTCGATAGTAAGATAATCTGCTTTACCCCAATGCGTAGTGTTATCCGGTCCAACCATTGCGTATAACCAAAAGCCTCCCACTCGAAAATCCATTGATTTTGTTTTGGTTTGAAACGGTTTTGGAGCCCACCATTGGTCCAATAATTCAGGATTTGTCCATGCTTCCCAAACGATTTCGACATTGGCTGCAAATTCACGTTGAACTTGGATCGTCTTCGTTTCCTTGTTGACTTTAAAATCAAATAAAAGATTACTGTTCATTTTTCTTGTTTTTTATGTTTATGATTAATTTATCCAATTCGTTGAATCGACTTTCCCAGATTTTTCGGAATTGATTCAACCATTTATCGATTTCCTGCATTTTGTTGATTTCAAGTAAATAATATATTTCCCTACCTTGTTGTTCTTGTTTGACTAAGTCACATTCTGTGAGAATGCGCAAATGCTTTGAGATGGCCTGACGGGAAGTGTCAAAATGTTCGGCAATTGCATTCGGTGTCATAGCCTGCATAGCGATCAAACCAATAATAGCTCTTCTTGTAGGGTCTGCTATTGCTTGAAATATATCTCTTCTCATTCCTAAAATTTGTTATATGAAACTAATTGGTTGCAAATATATGTGCAACTATTTGGTTTCGCAAATTAATTTTGAAAAAAAATAAAAAAAAAAGATGTGAAAAGGGATGAATAATGCTTGTTTTATGAGGTAAACAAGATGATTTAAATTTATTTTCAATTTCAGTATTGTAAAACAGAAAAAACTGACTACTTTTGTGGCTGGGGTAAGTCTTGTACGACCAGCTCCTTCCAAATCCTCCAGGACGGGAACGTAGCAAAGGTAGGAAGTTGAGCGGTGCGATATAAG
>CAIUKX010000473.1 GCA_903899795.1 uncultured Flavobacteriales bacterium | reverse complement strand
ATCTGAAGGTTTTCAGAAATCATTTAAGCATTGAGATGATACCATGGCACACTCCAGATTCAAATAAACCCCAATACAGAAAGTATGTATTGGCAAATTTAAAACCGATCTATGATGGTGTTTTTTGTTTTGCCGCAGAAAGATCAAGACATATCGTTAATGATAAACTGAAAAACAAAGTAATAATTCGAAGCACTTTTAATAGAATTACACCAATTCTCAATGGGCTTGCCGCAATTGGGAAAACTACAACAAGAGGTGTTTCAATAAACTGCCCAACAGGTACTACAGGTCATTATTTCAAGTTTCGATTTGATGATCCTACAATAAAAGATATTGATTTTATTTGCATATGGGGTACAACATCCCGAAACGATTTCCCGCAGCCTTACGACACAGTTTTTCATGACATTATTGCTTCAATATGATTTCTTGATGTTTGGAGTAAAATATCACATCTTATGGGTACACCCTGTCAAGTGATCATGCTATAATGATTTAGTGTACAAAAAGTGTGTCTGGAGATTTTAAAAGTCATAATTTTCGGTTGTGCTATATAGCACTTAACCGCTGTGATTTGAAGTTACTTTATACCTGCACTGCTTGCATGGAATTTATATCATATAATCATGTGTATTTATTCCCAAGAAACTCGTTGGTAAAACAGACCAAACTCTAACCTGTTTCATTTTATTTCAACATAAAAACTAAACCGAATAATTTCGTAAAAATCGACCAAAACTTATGTTTTTAGCCTTAATTGTTTTATATTTGCACCTAGGAAATAAATAAAAACAAAATGAGGGTTAAATACATTAGGTGGAGTACCTTACAACAGACTGGCGCAAGACAATTACTGGATAGTGCTAATTATGACCTGGTTCTCCAGGAACAGATAAGTGGTTCTATAGCTTTTGCTAAACGACCAAAGGGTGCTGAACTAATTAAGATGATCACAACTGGTAAGGTTACCGAGCTTTTCGTTGAAGAGTTCTCCAGAATTGGTAGAAATTCCTATGACACTCTTACAATTCTTAACTTATGTGAACAGAAAGGTGTTATCGTACATATTCAAAATATGCAGCTTTCAAGCATAGTGAATGGGAAACCTAACCCTGTATTTAAAATGTTCAGTCACATTGTATCCGTTATAGCAGAGCAAGAAAAAGAACTAATAAGGGAACGCACCGAAAACGGAAAAATTGCAGCTCGTAACCGAGGTATTATTTTTGGTAGAAAACCAGGAAGTAATGAACGTAAGGTTGACTTCTTAAATAAACCAGCCAATCAAAACATATTAAAATTATTAAATACTGGAGAATTCACCGTCCGTAAAGTGGTTGAGATTACTGGGGCATCTTCCGCTACAGTGATCAAGGTTAAAAAGATTGCGATCGAGATGAAACAGCTGAGCGTTCGTGTTGCATGATATTTTATTTTATGATACTATTTCGCTGATTACCTGAAAATCGATCATGACAATATTTATTTATGAATAGTAACCCTTCCCTTCTATGCAATGTCTTACGCCACCACGTGGATTTTCCATATCGCCTTTATACCTGGGAATAACATGGCAGTGAAAATGAAAAACAGTTTGACCAGCTGACTCCCCGCAGTTCATCCCGATATTATAACCATCAGGATTAAACTCTTGCTCTATTATTATTTTTGTTGCAAAAATCACATCTGTGAGATCTTTTCTTTCAAACTCAGTAAGTTCAAAAAAATCTTTTCTCAGGGTTTTGCTGATTATCAATGAGTGTCCTGGTGATACAGGGAAGCCATCACGAATGACAAAAAAGTGTTCGGTGCTGAATATTATCCTATTGGTTTGAATATTTAAAAAATCTTTCATTAAAAAGTCGCTTTTAGTTCGATTGATGGTTTCCATGTTTGAATTGATAGTGATCGGCTTAAATCATAATGCTTTTGTAAAAAGGCTCGCCTATGCTGTTTTAAAAGCCCAGTTTGGTTTATAATGGTTTCAGCTAAGGGGTGTTTACTCTCTATATAAAACTCATTCCTGGCATACAACCGATCTAAATATTTTAGGTCTGGTATCCTTGCTCTCTTTTCTAAATTGATATCGCCATCAGCTAATACCAGGTTCCATACACCATTAATGTTTGCACCATGTTTGGAGTGGATTAGTTTATTTGAATGAGGAAGAAAATGATCTACCTCACAAATATTTGAACTGCTCTTATTAATCGAAATGTCCTGAAATGAGTAAAAACATTTGCCCTTTTGATAACCATTTAAGGAATCCCGAACAGATGTAATATCTACACGCTTCATGAAATCATTTTCAATAAAGAATAGTGATTTGTTTTCATCGTATTTAACCTCAAGAAGCGAGGGATTGATCTGCAAATTCCAAGCGGTTTCCACCAACTTCCACCTTGCATCAACTTCCTGATCTAAGTTTTGAAATTGATATTTTTCTTTGAGCTTTAATAGTTCGTCAGTAATTACAATTTCCTTTTTCCCATTTGCGAAATTCTTTTCATAGAATTTATTGGGAACAACACTTCCATTGACGTTCTGGAAGGCATCTATAACATTAACGAATCCCAGTTTTTCTGTAGAGCTAAACAATATGCTATCATTAATTTCACCTTTTATGTACTTGCGGCAGACATCAAGAAACTTGCTTGAATTTGAATTTCCTTGTTTATCATTTGTTGTTACATGATCTATGATACTTTTAGCAAATGGAACCGCTAAATCTCCCAGCGAGATGTTTGTTTTCTCTTTGTCAACAAGTTCCAATAGGGCTTTGGCAAAACCGAATTTGTATGTAGCCGAATTTTTGCCAAATAAGATGATTGCTCTCCATTGAGATTCTATTGAAAGATCGTTTGCTTGAAAACTGAACATTAAGCTAATTTAAAATGATTGATTGCAAAGTTTGCAAACTTTGCAAAAGGTACAAAATCAAAAATAACCGAATGCTTTAAGTTTAATCGCTAATTTAGTAAGTAACAACATAGCGGAATCACTTTTGCTCCATCCTATTATAATATATGTTGATTTACTTAAATTCGTTATTTGGAATACAAAAGGACACCTGATAAATAGCCTCGAAATCAGTTTCAGAAATTTTTTCACTTTTTCATTCCATTTAAGAACATAGGTCTAAATACAGACGTGAAATTCATACGGTATATCGACCTGCCCATACCTACCGTATGGTGCTGGCATACCAGGGCGGGATACCTTGGGGCAGCATCCATTGAAAGCAAATACTGTGGCTACTTTCAAGACTTTTCATTTGCCGATTCCTTGGGGTAAATGCTGGGTATGAATTGAAGTTTATAACCGCTGGTAGTGTTACCCTACGCTATTAGGTCGTGGTTGTATCTCTCGGTGTAAATAGTTACAACTACCGCTGGTTTTCACCTTCAAATCATACATTATTGCTGATTTATGGGTGCGCTTTTACACGCACCCGTTATCATCCATCATATCTACTGGCTTATCATTCTTTACAACAACCTGGTTAACATGTTATTCAAATGCCTCATAGTGCCTGGATGTTCCGTGTAGCACAACATTGTTACTATAGTTTCTCTGAGTACCTGTTTAAAGTCATCAATATCCTCTGGTTCTTCTGGTATTTCACACAGTTCGCTTAGCATGAACTCATACTCATTTATTTCTTCTGCCTGTTCAAGCAGGTATTCGCAAACCTGCTGCCTGATGTGTGTCAGATCGTTCTTCGCTTCTCTTTCTCTGAGTGTGCGGTTAATTTCGTCTTGTAATGCTCTTAAATCAATGTTCGCCATTTTTAAATTTTTAAAATGCTTTTATTTTTAGTGTGTTTATAATAAATAGTTTGTGTTTTAGCAAACGCCACTTTTTTTACCCTTTTTTACAAAATATTTTTTCTTTAGTACACAAAACGATGCGAAATGGTAAGGGGTAGGTTACTATATACCATAACCTTTGCATCGGTTCTTATTGTCCTGGCTCTTCCTACGGCTTGTTGCAATTCCGAT
>CAIUKX010000472.1 GCA_903899795.1 uncultured Flavobacteriales bacterium | reverse complement strand
ATTAAAAATTAAGCATTCAACATTAATGATTAATTTAGCCTTGTCTAAAAATTTTTCGTATTTTTGTTGAAAATAAATTCTATGCTGACACAAAGCGAAGAAAACTACTTGAAAGCAATTTATGCTTTATCTGAGACTGGTGGAGAAGCGATATCTACCAATTTATTAGCAGAAAAAATGGCAACGAAACCTTCATCTGTGACTGATATGGTAAAGAAGCTTTCAGACAAAGGGTTTATATCTTATCAAAAGTATCAGGGATGTGACTTGACTGTAATAGGAAAGAAAATTGCCTTGGAAATCATACGAAAACATCGTCTTTGGGAAGTTTTTTTGGTCGAAAAGTTGAATTTTGGCTGGGAAGAAGTGCATGAAATTGCTGAGCAACTCGAACATATTCAATCACCCAAGTTGACAGATCATTTGGAAGAATATTTAGGTTTTCCAAAAGTAGATCCGCACGGTGATCCGATTCCCGATAAAAACGGATTGTTTGAAGTGTTGAACAAAAGTATTCCTTTGTCAGAACTAAATGTGGCTGAGAAAGGTATTGTCATTGGTGTAGAAGATGGTTCTTCTGATTTTTTTCAATTTTTGAAGCGTTATAACATTGGATTAGGAACTGAGATTATTGTTGCTGAAAAATTTTCATTCGATCAATCTGTATTGGTGAAAGTAAATCATACTGAAATTAGTTTTTCTTCATTGGTTTCAAATAAAATTTTTATCCAAAAAAGATGAAATTATTCTGGATGAGACGAATTGTCATAATTTTCACAGTTTTATTTGCGCAAATGCTGGTCAGCAGATGTGTGTGGAAACCTGAGGTATCATCTCAACCTAAATTAATTGTTTGTACTACAACTATTATTGGTGATGCAGTTCATCAGCTTGCAGGAAATAAATACGAAGTCAAAACACTCATGGGACCTGGTGTAGATCCACATATTTACGAAGCAAAACCGTCGGATGTACGTGCACTTGGTGAAGCTCGTTTGATCATCTACAACGGCTTGCATTTGGAAGGGAAAATGACTGATTTATTCAAACGAATTCGTCACGAAAAGGATATTGTTTCTTTCTCAAGTGGTATGAGTCAGTCTAGGTTATTGACAGTAGGAGCAGGAACGCATGATCCTCATGTTTGGTTTGATCCGAAACTTTGGTTGCAGGGCATAAAAAAATGCAAAGACGAATTACAAAATGTTTTTCCGTATGATCGTTCTTTTTTTGAAAAAAAGTATCAAAAGCTGAAAAAGGAGATGGTAGCTTTGGATTTCGAATTGAGAAAAGCATTGGAAAGTATTCCTGAAAAGGAAAGAATTATGATTACTTCTCATGACGCCTTTCACTATTTCGGGAGAGCTTATGGTGTTAAAGTATTAGCAATTCAGGGAATCTCAACGGTTTCAGAACCAGGTCTGAAAGACGTTTCGAAATTGGTGAATTACATTGTGAAAAATAAGGTGAAAGCACTTTTTGTCGAGAGTAGTGTTTCTTCAAAATCAATAAAAGCAGTCATTGAAGGATGTCTTTCAAGAAAACACATGGTTAAAATAGGAGGGACGCTTTATTCAGATGCATTGGGCGATAAAAAGTCAAAAGCGGATACCTACGTACGAATGATGAAAAAAAATGTTGAAACGATAGTAACGGCTTTAAAGTAACAGAAAAAGATCGATTATGAAACCAAAACACAGCATAGAAGTTCACAATTTATCGGTTGCTTATAATCGGATTCCTGTTTTGTGGGACATTGATTTTGAGTTGCCCCAGGGGCAGATTATTGGAATTGTCGGACCTAATGGTTCAGGAAAATCGACCTTGTTGAAAGCTATAATGGGATTGATTCCTTTGTCCAGTGGATTTGCAAAGATCTATGACAAGGAATTGAACAATGTTCGTGATAAAATAGCTTACGTTCCACAACGAGAATCAGTGGATTGGAATTTTCCAGCTACAGTTGAAGATGTTGTTCGGATGGGGCGCTATAAAAAAGGGAAATTGTTCAGCCGATTGAGTGGAATTGATAAGCAATTAGCGGATGAAGCGATTGAAAAAGTCAGACTTACTCCCTACAAAGATCGACAGATTTCACAATTATCCGGCGGACAACAGCAACGCGTTTTTTTGGCTAGAGCCTTGGCACAGGGCGCAGATTTATACATCATGGATGAACCTTTTGTTGGGGTTGATGTGGCGACTGAGAAAACGATTTTAGATTTGTTAATCACTATGAAAAATGAAGGGAAGACAGTCGTGATTGTACATCATGATTTACAAACTGTTTCTGATTCCTTCGATTACATTGTTCTCCTGAATACGCGTTTGATTGCACACGGTCCAACGCGAGAGGTTCTGACTGAAGAAAATTTACAGGCTACGTATGGTGGTCAGTTGAATCTGTTGGTGAAAATGCAACACCTCATAAAGAATACAGATTTTCCTATACGGGAAAAAGGATTTGAAGACAAATGATGGATCAGCTCACATATTTTTTTACGGATCCAATTGCTCGAAAAGTAATCTTGGGAGTTTCAATCATTGGAGCTGTCTCTGGTGTGGTTGGAACCTTCTCGTTTTTAAGAAAGAAAACATTGATTGCAGATGCAGTTTCCCATTCAGTTTTTCCTGGAATCTGTTTAGGATTTCTATTTGCCGGAACAAAAGATCCGGTGACCTTGATGGTTGGAGCTATCTTTACCGGTTGGTTTTCAGTTTGGAGCATAGATTACATTGTCAGAACCTCAAAATTAAGTGAGGATACGGCAATTGCTTTGGTTTCTACATTTTTCTTTGCCATCGGTTCAGTTCTTCTTTCTATTATTTCAAAAAGTCAAAATTCAGAGCAAACAGGTTTGAAAAGTTTTCTCTTTGGTAAAGCCGCAACTTTGAGTACGACCGATGTTCAGGTCTTTTTTGTTGTTTCTGTTTTGATAGTGGCCATCGTCATTTTGTTTTTTAAACCGATCCAGCTCGTTTGTTTCAATGCCGATTTTGCGGATTCAATTGGAATTAAGATAAATCGGATTGAGTTTTTGCTTTCAGTTCTGACTGTCACAACCATTGCTATTGGAATTCAAGCTTTGGGAGTTGTGTTGATGTCAGCTTTACTAATTGCTCCTGCGGCTTCAGCACGTTACTGGACGAATAAACTGGTTGGAATGTTGGTTATTTCAGCACTCTTTGGGTTTTTATCTGGAATTATCGGGGTTATTTTTTCGACGGTAAAAGACGATATGCCAACCGGACCTTGGATTGTGTTTGTCTTGTTTTTATTTACAATGATTACACTTTTGTTTGCTCCGAAAAAAGGATGGTTTTCGTTGCAAAGACAAAGTAAAAAAAACAATAGAAAAATTGAACAGGAAAACATTCTAAAAACCTTTTACCAATTTTCAGAGGAAGGATTTGAAAGAATTACAGTTGGGCGATTTTTAGAAAAAAGAAGAATGGATTCACATGTGTTGGAAAGAAATATGAATAGAATGATCCATCAAGGCTGCTTGAAAAGACAAGATCAAAATTATGAATTGACTGAAAAAGGAAAAGGGGAGGCCGCACGGATTGTCCGATCACATCGATTGTGGGAATTGTATCTGACTAAACGAATGAATTTCAAAGAAGATCATATACATGGAACAGCTGAAACAATTGAACATTTGATTACACCTGAGATTGAGAAAGAATTGTTAAAAGAGTTGAATTTTCCGGTTTCGGATCCACACAACAAAGACATACCGTATTGAGATGGGAATAAATGATTTTTTGACATTAGCCACTGCGCTGTTAATTGCCTGGAGTTGTTCATTATTGGGCTGCTTTTTGGTTTTACGTAAAACAGTTATGGTTGGGGATGCGATATCACATAGCGTCTTACCGGGAATTGTAATCGCATATTTGTTTAGTTCACAGTTCGATTCTATTTTTATCATGATTGGTGCGGGAATCTTTGGGGTTTTCACAACAGTGATCATTGATTTTTTTCACAAAAAACTCAAGTTGCAGGAAGATGCTTCCATTGGAATAACCTTCACATGGCTTTTTGCGGTCGGTGTAATTTTAATAGCTCTTTTTACGGGAAGTGCCACAGATTTAGATCAGGAATGCGTTTTATTCGGGGAACTAGGGACTTCGTTTCTCGATAAAATAATCATTGGAGGCAGGTTGTATGGTACGCGTAGTATGCTGATGATATTGCCCGTTTTTTTAGTGATTGTCCTTTTTGTGTTTTCTGGATTCAAAGGCTTACAGTTATTAGCTTTTCATGAGGAATACGCTTTGTCAAAAGGAATCAATACACGAATCTGGCAGCTTGGTTTCATGTCATTGGTTAGTATTACAACTGTCATGAGTTTTGAAAGTGTCGGTGCTATACTTGTTGTAGGATTACTTGTGCTGCCACCTGCTACTGCTTATTTATTGGTAGGTAAATTAACCAAAATGCTCTGGTTTTCGTGTGTCATAGCAACGTTCGATTGCCTGTTAGGCTATTTGTTCTCTATCTATTTTGATGTATCAGTGAGTTCAATGATTATTGTTTTTGCAGGAATTATCTTTGTTCTTGTTTTTTTAGGGTTAAAAGCACAAAAAAAATGGAAAAATAATTTTTCAGAACAATCTGTTTTTGAGTAGTTTATTGTTTAGATTAAAAATTTTAACATATTTTAATACTAATAAATTTGGTGGAATAAGGTAAGAGTATGTATCTTTGTGCCATACAATTTCATAGTTGTAAGTTAGGTTTTATAGTTTTAGCAAAGTTTAGCGAAAAGAGGAACAAGTTTCAGATGAATTTCTTCCTCTTTTTGTTTTTAATAGATTCACCTTAATCAATAGTAGTCTGTAAAACTGACATTCGCTTTGCTGAAAAAGATGATAATGGACAGTTATTCTAAATTTAGACGGTACCTTATTGGAATGAATTGGATCGTTTTATGTAGATTTACATCCGATTAATTTTTAACACTTTCAAAAAATACATATGAGAATAATCACTCTAATGTTCATACTAGCTATCTCAGGTTCAATTGATGCACAGCAATTTTACACAGGTATTGTAGCTGATAATTCGGTTAATTCCTTTATGGCTTCCTATAATCCGTCAACTATTGTTGATTCGAAAAGTAAATTTGCAATCAGTTCAAGTTTAAACCTTTCCAGTATCAGCAATTTTTGTTCATCAGATTATTTGCCATACGGAACTCAATCCAAATACATTGCTACAAAGAATCCGGGGTACAAGAACAGATACATGACTTTTGATTTATTGAATCTTAAATATGAATTCAATCACGAAAATGCTGTAGCCTATTCATTTCGGGTGAGGTCATTTAATAATATCTTGGGTGTTCCAACGGTTTGGGCACAAAATACGGTAAATGATTATCAAAGTAATGTCATCAACCAACAACAAAGCATGGCGGGTTTCTCCATTTCAAAAATGGATTTTACAGAACATAATTTCACCTATGCCCGAACTATTTTTGATCGTAAAACTTCTTTTCTGAAGGGAGGAGCATCATTGAAAATTTTGAATGGTCTTGATGCAAAATATTTTTATGCGAACAATGGTAACGCTACTTTTACTGATCCGACATCTAAATACATGCAGGTTAATGATTTGAATGCCGACTTTGGCAAAAGCTATTCTAAAAATCAATTGCATTACAAAAATAGGGGTTTAGGATTGGATCTTGGATTTACTTATGAGTCAAGACCAAATTATGAAGCACAATACTATGAAATGGATGGTGCTAAAAAGAATGTCAGATACGACATTAATAAATACAAATGGAAAATATCAGGATCGATTACTGATATCGGTTGGGTTCGCTATATGAAGGATACTGCGGATTATAATTTCACCAATACTGCGGTGACAGTAAATGCACACAAAATATTAGATGTAAATGCACTTTTGAATTTCCCGTTTACAGACATTAAGGATAGTATACAGAGTTCAAGTGTGAAGTCAGCTACACAAGAGAAAAAATTCCGGATGAATCTTCCCACCACTTTGCATGCAAGTTTCGATTTGAATGTAATGAGAAATTTCTATGTTAGTTATAATGTTTCTGTTCCCTTGAGTTCAAAAAATGATAAAACCAAAATTGGATATTTCTTCATTCAGACAGTAACCCCACGAATCGAAAAAAATAACTGGTCGCTGATGATGCCGCTTTCTCAAATGGGGAATGGTAAGCTGTATGCTGGTTGTGCAGGGAGATTTATGTTTAAACAATTTTCAGTTTTTGCAGGATCAAATAATTTGTCCTTATTCTACGGACAAAAATCATCTCTCTCGAGAAATATTTATGCAGGAATCTCCTATAGCATTTTGTATAAGGTTCCAAAAGACAGAGATGGGGATAAAATTTCCGATGGAAAAGATGCCTGTCCGTACGATCCGGGATTACCTGAATACAATGGATGTCCTGATACTGATGGTGACGGAATCATTGATAAAGAAGACAATTGTATTTACGATAAAGGACCTCTTTCAACGAATGGATGTCCCGACAGAGATGGCGACGGAATCGTTGATATGAATGATATGTGTCCAGATGACAAAGGTCTGGGAATTCATTACGGTTGTCCGGACAAAGATAAGGATGGTGTAATCGATGCAGCCGATCGTTGCCCTGATGTACCTGGAATTGAATTAAATAACGGCTGTCCTTTTGAAAATCACGGATGTTGTTTAGATGATGATGGAGATGGTGTTGCTAATAATTTAGACAGATGTCCGGGAGTTTCCGGGTCGGTATACAATAATGGATGTCCGATTGATTCTACCAACATCAACAAAGTGAAATTACAGGATCAGAAGGAAAAGAAAGATGCTAACAATACAGATCAGCAGGTAAAAGATAATCCTACGATTGATCCAAGAAAGCAAATGATCAATTCAAAAGCTGAAATGGATGGGATTTTGGCGGAGAAAAATATCATCAAAGATCTTTCTGTTTATTTCGATGTTGATCAAGCAACATTGACGGATAAAGAACAAAAGAAACTGGACAAATTTACCAAAGCATTCCCGAAAAATGAGAAACTCACGATCATATTAATCGGGTATACAGACAAAGATGGATCCTTGGATTACAACCTGATTTTGTCTAAGAAACGTGCAGAAACGATCAAGCGAAAATTGGTTGATTATTATGGTTTCGATGAAAAAAATATTGAGGTGTATTATTATGGGGAAACAAAATCGATTCACAAAGGCTCTTACACAGAAGAGATGAAACAAGAGGATCGAAAAGTTGAAATCAAATTGGTGAAAGTAGCTAAAGAAGTAAAAGAGAAATAATTTTATTTTATTGAAATACATCCTTTAAAATAGTTGTAGAAAAGTCAAATGCGTATCAAATTACAAATAATGATGTCTTTGAAAAATCAACTCGTTGTTGTGTTTGTTTTTTTTCTGCATTCACTTTTTGCTCAATATTTTGAGTTCCAGTGGTCGGATAAAATCGAATATTCAAACAATAAAAATGGATTTTTCACAGGTTACATCAATACCAACGACAAACACATTTATACACTCAACCGTAATTATGCGGTGAGTCCTTTGCATAAAAGCGATAAAATAAAATTAACTTCCTACGATAAGGCAACAATGACGGAAGTTGCATCCGTTGCTGTAAGAGGATTTCTGGAAAATGAAGCATCCAAAAATGATTATCTTGGACTTGACTTTTGTAAAGCGCTGGTAACAGAAGATAATGTTTTGGTTTTTTGGACAAAGTTGATCAACACCGATTCCACAAAAACCGAAGAATTGTATGTTGAATCCTTTAAACTTGGTTTGGAACGCGATAAAAAAATCAGAAAAGTATATTCGACTGTAGAAAAGGTTGATGTAGAACAGTCACCGTATTCACCTTCTATGATTGTTGTATCAGCAAACAAAGAAACGGAGAATGTGCTAATCGGATCTGAACTACATCAAGATGGAAAGAATGTGGTTTTCCGATACATGATTCTAAGCAGTCAATTAGGGGCATCGCATGAGCATCAAATCAGCCTGCCTTCCAAAAGTGAAAAAGAACCAAATGGTGTGACTTCAACCTATGTTTTAGGGAATGATGGAAATATTTATATCCGATCGACAGTGATGCTTAACAGAGAAGAGTTAAAAGCAAAAAAGCCAAATGATCCGAAATCCTTTTTGATTTTGACAGTGATCAATCCTTTGTCAAAATACAAAATTACTTTGGAAATGAAAGGTGATAACAAGACGATCACTGATTTTAGTTATTTGGTGACAGGAACGAAAACCAAATTATACGGTTTCTTTGGCGATTTGCTTAAAGATCCGAACGGGATTGATAAGCAAGGAGTTTTTTATACAGAAATAGATAGCGATACCTTGACAGATGTAAAGTTGAATTATTCCTATTTTGAAAAAACTTCCCTGAATAAATTATTTCCGAAAAGCAAAGGAGGGAGAAAGAAACCCGGAGATGCAGATAAACAGTCAAAAGAAGAAGAGTTGAATACCCGCTTCGATATTGAAAATATCTTTTTGATGGAGGATGGTAATGTTGTTTTGTTCTTTACGCGAAAGTATAACTATTCAGAGATTACAAGTAAAAGTGATTTGGATGGCAATAATATTTATAAAACCGACTATTACTGCGAGAAAAACAATGTCTCCGCTATTCGGATTACGGATGCAGGTAAGATTTTATGGACTTCCAATATCGAACGCAGTATCACCTATAAAGGAACAGATATTTCGGATGTGCGAGTTATTTATAAATTGAATAAATTTTACGTGATTTACGGAATCGAATACGGAACAGAAAATGAGTCTAGAAAAAGTAAGAAACTCTCCGAATACAGAGACAATATCGACTATGTGACTTTTGACCCTGTTTCAGGAAGATCTAAAAAATTAAATTTACCCGTAAATGCTGAAGATGTTTTAAAACAAGATAGAAGGGTTGTGGATCCGAAATCGGTTACAGTTTATGATGGTAATTTTTATTTTAGCAAGATGATTGTGAAACAGAAACTGGCCTGGTATATTGCCAACGTTTTGTTTGTTCCAACGATTTATTATTCTGTATTGAGCGGTAATCCGAAACATGCTTCTGGTGATTTGGGAGTATTGTGTTTGATGCCAGGCAAACCAAATAAAAAGAAGGCAGGTAAGAAGTAGAATAGCTTCTTTTCAATTTTTCGTGATTCCTTAAAAAAACAATTACCTTCACACGGATTTTACAAAATAAGTTTACTGAAGTAAATGCAGAAAATAATTCTTATCGGTTACATGGGTTCAGGGAAAACAACCCTTGGCAAAAAACTGGCGTTGGAGTTAAAAATACCATTTATCGATTCCGATGCTGAAATAGAAAAAATATCAGGAAAGTCCATTGCAGAGATTTTTGCTCAGGATGGGGAAGAGGCTTTTCGGAAATTGGAAACTGAATTCATTGCCGGTATGCAAGCTGAGTCAAGTTTTGTTTTGTCAACAGGAGGTGGAATGCCTTGCTTTAATAATAATATTGATCATTTGAATCACTTAGGCTTGACAATTTATTTAAAGAATTCAAGTGAAAATTTAGCAGACCGCTTGATTGAAGCTAAAAATGAACGTCCTTTGATTCATGGAAAATCCAAAGAAGAATTGATAGAGTTCATAGAGATAAATATTCAAAGACGAGAAGAATATTATAATCAGGCAAAGTTGATTCTTCAACCCGATCAACAGGGAATTGTGAATGTCTATAAATTGGTTCATTCATTTTAATATTCATGCGTATGAAGGAATATTTGAAAGAAACTTCTTTTTTGAACTTCAGTGATCCGGCGTTTGATCGTTTTTTGGAGGAAATAGACCTTTCAAAAAATCAAAAACAATTGGCTATTGATCTGTATTTCTTGGTGCGAGATAAATTCACCTACGATCCTTATCATCTGGATCTCCGTTACAATCAGTTGCAGGCGAGTCATGTACTAGGCAAGAAAAGAGCATGGTGTGTGGAGAAATCAACTTTACTGGCTGCCTGCGCACGTAAATTGGGAATTCCTGCTCGCATGGGGTACGCTATTGTAACCAATCATATTGGTGTTGAGAAATTAGTACATTACTTAAGAAGAAATGAAATCGTTTTTCACGGATATAACGAATTGTTTTTAGAGGGAAGATGGGTCAAATGTACCCCGTCTTTCGATAAAAACATTTGCCGAATGATGAATGTTGATCCTTTGGATTGGGATGGAGAAACCGATTCCATGTTTCAGGAATATGTGCATGGGGAAAAATACATGGAATACCTTCATTTTTATGGAGAATTCAGCGATGTTCCGATTGAATTGATGAACAGTGAAATGAAGAAATACTACCCACATTTATTTGAAGAACAGTTCGATTCAAGGGAGTTTTCGTTTCATCATTTATAAGAATTTAAGTACAAATGACATTAAGTCTGCACAAGGAACTCAACGTTTTTTGTGTTAAATGTGTTAGTTTTGTTTCGTCAATTTTGTGTAAAATCTTTGTGCCACTTGTAGTAAAAAAGAGAACCGCACGAATCGATTCTCTTTCCAGTTGTTGATTACATTTAGAATGTTAGATCAGGTTAGCGTTTAATAAGCTTTAGGAGAACAGCGTCGTGTCCAGGTATTACTTGTACAAAATTATCCTTGGTTGTACCGATGTCTTTTTGTTTCCAGACATCCCGAATAATAAAGTTGTTATCGATTGTGAATTTTCGTTTGATCGTAGTTTTTAAGTCTTGATTAATTGTGATCGGATCTTTTCCTCTATTAAGAATACAAAAAGCATATTCTCCGTTAGACAATGCTTTGAACCAAACTTCCAAATCGCCATACTTCATCCAGCGAATGGCTGAAAAGCCAAGTGAATCCTGATCGATGGCGATGACTTCTTTATTGGTGAGTAGTTTGGTGGTTTCAGTCGACATTTTTCGGATGTCATTTCCAGCCATTAATGGTGCAGAAAACATACTCCACATGCTGATATGCAAACGTTCTTCCCCGACAGTAAGTACTCCATTTCCAACTTCCAGCATATCTGGATCATTCCAATGGTCAGGACCTGAATAATTACCCAGAGAAGCTTCCAAATCGATGATTTGCATAACACCTAAACCTCCCCAATCGTTAATACAATCAAAGCAATTGATTATGTCTTCCGTAGTTCTCCATAAATGTCCCACATCTTTTCCCCATTCCCAGGGTTTTCCTGTTCCCCATTCACAAATACTATAAACCATCGGACGCCCGGCTTTATAGATCGCATCTCGCATGGTGATATACGATGGCTCCTGCGTTTGTTTTCCATGATAACACCAATCATATTTTAAAAAATCAACTCCCCATTCAGCATAAGTTCTGGCATCTTGAAATTCATAGCCACGGCTTCCCGGCCTTCTCTGACAAGTTTCTGTTCCTGCATCCGAATAGATTCCGAATTTCAATCCTTTGGAGTGAATATATTCTCCCAGTTTTTTCATGCCAGATGGAAATCGCTCCGGATCAGCTATGATATTTCCCAAACTATCACGACCAATTTGCCAACAATCATCGATTACAATGTATTGGTATCCTGCACTTTTCATACCATTTGAAACCATTGCATCTGCAATTTCTTTGATGATTGTTTCATTGATGTCACATCCGAATTTATTCCAACTGTTCCAACCCATAGGAGGTGTTTTTGCCAATCTTTCGAACTTTTGTGCATGGACTGAAATCGCTGTTATACTCAGGAGGATGATCCATAATTTTCTCATTTTATTCAATTTTTAACGTTAAAAAATATACTTTTGTTTTAAAATAAAACATAAACAAATATTATAAAACGATTTGTTGTGTTTAGATGGATTTTTCCCTTGAAGTATGCATATATTAATCAGTAATTTGAGTTAAATGAAAGGTGTAACAGTGTTTGGTCATCTAAATAATGAGGTTCAAATTAATCAATATGAATTAGTTAATTCAAAAGGTGTGATCGTAAAAGTGATCAACTATGGTGCGATTATTACGGATTTGATTATACATGATGGTGAAAATGCAACGAATATCGTTTTGGGATTTGATACATTGGATTCATATTTGCAGTTAGATCAACAGCCGAATGCACCATATATAGGCGCCGTCATTGGTCGAACAGCCGGAAGAATAAAAAATGGTGAACTTCATATCGCTGGAAAAACGATCCAATTGCATAAATTAGAGCAAAATAACCTAAAATTTAGTCTGATACAATTTGATGTTTCAATTGTATGATTAGTATACGTCATCTTTTAACTACATTTGAGTCCTTTAATGATTTTTTAGTGATAACGATAAATGGTTGACATCTATTTTCTTTTTATGGAAGATTTTAAATTAGAGCCATT
>CAIUKX010000471.1 GCA_903899795.1 uncultured Flavobacteriales bacterium | reverse complement strand
GTTGAACTTAGGATATCAAACACTTTATTCGAAGCTCCAACAATTGCAGGCGCCAATGAATTGGAAAATAAATAAGGTCTTGAACGCTGACGCAAGATATCAATGATTTCTTTCTTTCCAGTTGTGTAACCTCCCATTGCTCCTCCCAATGCTTTTCCTAAAGTTCCAGTGATGATATCCACTCGGTCCATTACATTGTGGTATTCCGGAACTCCACGACCGGTTTTACCGATAAATCCTGCAGAGTGACATTCGTCGGTCATCACCAATGCATCGTATTTATCCGCTAAATCACAGATTTCTTTCATTTTAGCAATATCACCGTCCATAGAGAAAACTCCATCCGTAACAATAATTCTGAAACGCTGCTTTTGTGCTGCAATCAATTGTGCTTCCAAGTCCGCCATATCTGAATGTTTGTATCTGTATCGCTGTGCTTTACACAAACGAACACCATCAATGATCGATGCGTGATTCAATTCATCGGAAATAATTGCATCTTCTTCACCGAATAATGGTTCGAAAACACCTCCGTTTGCATCAAAAGCTGCAGCATATAAAATGGTATCTTCAGTTCCGTAAAATTTCGCAATTTTCGCCTCCAATTCTTTGTGAATATCCTGTGTTCCGCATATAAAACGAACCGAAGACATTCCGTATCCATGTGTATCCAAAGCATTTTTTGCTGCTTGAATTACCTCTGGATGGGAAGATAATCCCAAATAATTATTGGCACACATGATCACCACTTTTTCGCCGGATTGAACGGTTACGTTTGCTCCCTGCGGTGAAATAATAATTCTTTCTCTTTTATAGATACCACCTTCTTCAATTGCCTGTAATTCGCTTTGAAGGTGTGCTTGTAATTTTCCGTACATGATCTTAAATTTTGGGATAAAGATAGCTATTTTTTAATGTTGAATTATGAATGTTAAATGTTGAATTAGTATTCGATTTAAATAATTAACGAATTATCATTTTACAATTGAACATTCAACATTTAGCATTCAAGATTATCTCAGAAGTTCCACTTCATGCTTCTCAAATCCAGTACTGCAAACGAAACTTTCCAAGTCGTTGTCGGATTGATATGGTTTCCATCGGACAAAACACTGTAAACTCCGATTCTTAGTTTTCGTTTGGAGAATTTGAAGTTTCGTTCCAATCCTGTAAACACTTCGTAATGCTGCCAGTTGAATTCTTTCACGTACAATCCTCCGCAGCCTAATACCATTCCGATTCCTGTTTTTTTCATGAAAGGAAGTTTGTTGATAATCGCTCCGTTATCGTGGTGAATGAAATGTCCTTCTATAAAGAACTGCTTCGACGGCAATGATTGACTTAAACCCTGAAACGAGTACAAAGGATTTGAAAACCAGAATGGATCACTTCTTCTATTGTATTTGAAATCAGCATCATGCAAGGCTTTCGAACTTAGAAATTCTCCTGTTTTGATATGGTAGCTCGAAGTTCCCAACGTTCCGATTTTGAAGGTTTGTCTCGCTCCCAACAGAAAGTATTCATGACTGACATCACTTCCGAAAATTCCGGGCATTCCTCGTTCATAATAGGTATAAAATGTCGGCCATTTAGACCCTAACAAAACTTTACGATGCGGCTCACGCATATAACGTTGAAAGGGAACATAGCTGATTGTCACATCTGCAATAAATGCCTGATAGGTTTTGAAGGAAGTCGGATCATTATTCGGAATAATGTTATCCGCCGCTTTCAAAAATTTATAAGAATCAATGTTTCTTCGTTCTGCGAAACTAACTTCCGGATTGATGTAAAATCCATTGAACAATTCTCTATTATAGGTTAATTGCAAAGAAGTTGCTTCGATAAAATTACTTCGTTTGTAAATCTGTGTGAGGGCATCATAACTTCGAATCGCGTCGAAATCCTGTACGAAATTGAGACCGATTGTTCCAAAATGAAATGGATCATAGAGATATTGCCAATGTGATCTGCCTTTAGGATCTTTGTTCAAAAACCCAATCGAAGCTTCCGTATACATATCCAACGATCGCTGATCTTCCCACTTTTTATAATAACTCGCACCGGCAGCAATCCTTGGCCCAGCTATGTACATCGGACGAATCATCGCCGCGAGAGAGTTGATCGTCCATTGAACTTTCTTCGCACGGTTCCGGTGGTCAATTCCAAACCAAAGTATTTTCATGGGCGTAATCTTGTTGAAGATCGCATCTACAGAATCCAAGTATTCTTTTTTATTCTGTACATCACGAATACTGTCTTTCGCTAAAATATACTTCTGCTCTTCAACTGTTAGAGGTGTTACCCTTGTTTTGTTCCAGAAGGATGTATCTTTGTCGTACGCTTCTTTTTCAGTAACCGATAATTCCCGATTGAAAAATTTCGCTGAAAAAT
This sequence comes from uncultured Flavobacteriales bacterium, assembly GCA_903899795.1. Taxonomy (GTDB): domain Bacteria; phylum Bacteroidota; class Bacteroidia; order Flavobacteriales_D; family Crocinitomicaceae; genus CAIUKX01. The sequence goes on along the minus strand of CAIUKX010000471.1, from coordinate 5,546 downwards.
TCGGCTTGAAATTATAATCATAAAACCGTGAAGTTGTCGAGCATTGTGAAGTCTGATCTTTGTATTTGACACCGTAAGTCAATACCTGATTTTTGAGGACACACATTGAATCGCCGGGTGTGTCGAATTCCTGTTGAATCTTGAAATAATCGTAAACCAATAAGTTTCCTTTCGACATTGTCAATTCCAATTTTTGAACCAACCAAATCGAGTCAATTACCCAGATATAACCTTCCAAAGTTGATGTTGCCGTTGATCTTGGGATAATTTTAATCTTGTGAATTTTACGTCCGTTTTCTTCGTATTGATCCACCAATCGGTATTTATAAGATAAAATCCCCGGACCTGAAATGGGCGAACTTACCGGACTTTGGTGAAGGTCGTTCAAATGCATCAGATTTTCAAAGAAATTAAAATTCGATTTTACTGTTGTTGTGTAATATAAATTTCTTGTTTGACCCCTTTCTTCGTAAGCATTGCGAATCTCTTTTACTTTATTTCGAGGTTCAAAATTTCGGGTAAACTGAACTTCAATCAAGTTCATATTATTGGTCATCTCTTGCTGTAAATCACGTTTTTCAGCAAATGGATCGTCGGTTACAATTGTTGTATCCATCGTTTCAAACCGCTTTTTAGCAGCTTTCAGTTTTTCCTTTTCTAGTTGTTTATTCTCCTTTGCTATCTCTTTTTCAGATTTCGGCTTGTGCTCAATTTTCTCTGTTGCCCTCGTATATCCTTCGCAGGTATGAGCGTGATTCCAAGGATTGATTTTATCTTTTTTCTCAACAACCTTGAGCATGATTTCTCGTCCGGGATTGGTTTTCTTCACCGCTATTTCAACCGACTCCAAATCCTTAATTTTAGAAGGAAAAAGCTGAATATCCCTCTTTACATTTGCATCATTAATTGGTACATATGTTTCTCTATCATCATAACCCGCAGCGGTCACCACCAAATAATATTCCCCGTTGAACAAACGCATTTCGTAATAACCCTTTGCATCCGTCATGGTTCTTAATTCGGCATTGTTTTTTACGAAAACCTGAGCATAGGGAATGGGGATATTCTGTTCATCGAGCACAACACCATTCAAGAGATTTTGCCCAAAGGAAAGTGACACCAGAAGCGTCATAAAAAAAGTTAGTATCCATTTTTTGTTTTCCATCAAGACCTGTATCGAATAGCAGATTATAGTTTTCAATCTATAATGTCATTTTTTTGAAAAGTAACCGACCGAAATGAATAAATTTCAAAAGGTATTTTCGCAGTCAAAAGTACGAATCCCTTTTGCTAGTTATTTCAAGAAAGTGTTAAAAAGTGATAACTCTAGGAAGAATGGTGATTTTGAATGTTTAATTTTTGATGCTTGATTGGACAAAAGACCTGTGATCGGTAAAACAAACGAGATTGTCAATGGAGTATTGAGGTGGGTGAAATTGATGAGCCACAACAAAATTAAGGTCGATTATGAACAATCCAGTGCCTAATAAAAAACTAGTTCGCTTCTTTCCTCTGCTCCTCCAGATAAGCCAAATGTTTTTCCATTCGTTTCATCATCCATCTTCTGACCAAATACATAAGTAGTGTAAAAACCACCAAAATATAATACGCTCCCCATCTTTTGAATCCGTTATATTCAGAAAGGACGAAGTAAGTCACAACAATCGGCAATACAATTGTAACAACTAACCAAAAATTGAGCATAATTTTATTGTATCTATTCATCTTTTATTTTTTTGCGAAAATAGTCATTAACCATTAGTTTTTAGCCATTAGTTGCTGAGTTTTTTAACTAGATATGACAACTGAAGAATCTGAGGTATCGATCGATAGTCATGAAACGAATCAAATATCTATTTTTCACCAATGACTATTACCTAGAACTAATGCCTCAACAATCACTTCTTATCAAAATCAATCCTGCCCGTCGGTTTCAAGAAAACGTAGGTAGAAAAATCTTGTTTGGTTCGGATTCCCTGACCGAAAAGAACTCCTTTCGGATTCCGAACGATCACTGCTTTGTTGGTGAATACCGAACTGTCTTTTTGCGACCAAAACAATTCTTCGGTTTCCATTCGCTGATTTTTTTCATAATTGACCAACTGCACGGAGTCACGTACAAAGAACATTCCCTTGGACATGTTTATTTCACCATAAGAAGCCGTAAGTGTAGAAACGATTTCACCATTTTTGGAGAAAAAATTGACTTTCAATCCGCCTTTCAATTTAGTGAGAGCTTCTGGCTTTGTGTAAGTCTCCGCAATTTTAGCATACAATTGAAACTGGGCGTATCCCGAATCTGTCTGCATAATTTCCAAATCTTCAGTCACATCATCTGGTGCATCGGATCTGGATGTCACGCGTTTTATAGAATCTAGATCATTCACACAGGAAAAAAGGAACATTCCCAACAAAAGATATGCTATGAAATAAACTTTTTTCATGTATTTTCTGAATTTCAACGGATTCCAACCAACACTGTCAACGAAAATTAATCCAATTTTCGCTTAATAAACCAACGTTCAAAAATAGCTGGAGCAATAATGATGCTAGCATTAACGCTCAAATAGTTTTCGTTCAAAGCAATTGCTGTTCCATTACCTCTTTTTCCATAGGCCACACCAAAGTTAACAGATGAAAGTGATTTCTGACCCCGAACTGGAATTCCCACTCCAAAAGTCATTGCCTTATCCATCACTGTTAGTCCATTTACAATATAGGGTAATGTATACTGGTAGAATCCAGCTCTATAACGCATTGTTTCCAAGAATCCCCATTTACTACTTTGTCCCATAAATGACGTTTCGGGAATATATTGAACTCCCAAAGTTAGCTTGCTGGTGCTGACAAACCCTGAAGGTAAATTTATTCCACCAAAATTAGTCGCAAAACGAGTCCAATCTGTAGTATTATAAGAAGTATGTAAGCTGATTTCGGAATTTCTCGTTTGACGTTCTTTTTTCACATCGTTAAAACGAAAGCTATAGCTGAATCCAAAAGTGGTAGACGGCGCAGTTGTTATCTTTCCTTTTATGGTTCCACTTGAATCAATACGATTGTAATACAATGGATTATCAACATGAGATGATGTAAATAAATCCCAGCGTTGTGTGGCATTGAAATGTTGTTGCGGTTCAATTACCGCAGAAAGTGTATAGGAATGCTTGTTATTAAACCGTTGTTTATAATACATGCCAAACTCATAATGCAAAGCATTTATTTTAAGAATGTTTTGATCAATTCCTCCAGATTGAGAGCCAATAATATTACTTTTCCGCTGATTGATCAACGTTCCGAAAACATAACCAATATTACCTCCGACAGCCAACCGCTGATTTTTTAATTTCAACACGTCAGTTGATAATCCAAGAAACACTTCACTTGTACTTCCAGAACCTGAATACCGATGCCAAATTGTATCTGTATCCAACATGGATCGAGTAGAAAATTCGTAACCTCTTCGCGTGAATGGTTTAATTCCAAAAGCAAATCCAAAATGTTTTCCAAAAGCAAATCCCAATGCATAGTTGTTCAACAGCACCGCCTTGTTAAAACTTTTCACATTATCTTCCGAATAGAACGACAAGCGAGAAGAGACACCAACGGAAAACATCGGCTGACCTTTTCCCATGGTATTATAAGAAGCTGGATTGTAAAAATTTAGTGTCGTAGAATCGAAATAAGTAATTGTTGTAGCACCGATTCCTTCATATGTCCCATGATCCAAACCATCGCGTTGACCAAATCCATACGAACTATAAGGTGAAGTCGACGTACTTTGAGCAACCGTGTATCCGCTTAATAATGATAGCAGTAACATTGAAAAAGCTATCGTAAAACGGAATAAAAATGTATTATGCATTGAACATGTATATTTTGTATAAACCCAAAAGGGTTAGATTTTCGTTTACAAAGATGTTGTTTTTTAAAGGGAAATCAAAATAAACAGCATCTCCACCTGTCATAAAAAAAGTTAACTGACCAAATTTCTGTGTATACATTTCCATCATTTGAATAATTTCAGCTTTCATGCCGTTCATGACTCCTGATCGCATTGAATCCAACGTATTTTTTCCCACCAAATCAGGAACTTGTTTATCATCTATCAAAGGCAATTTTCCTGTATAATCATTCATAGACCGGTACCTCAAGTCAATCCCCGGAGCAATTGAACCTCCCCAATAATTCCCTTCTGCATCCACCAAATCAAATTTGATACAAGTTCCGATATCGATGGAAACCACAGCCCTATTTGGTGAAAGTTCATGAACCGCAACAGCATTGCAGATACGGTCTATCCCCAGAGTTTGAGGTGATTCATACAACACCCGAATCGGCAAGGAAACTGACCTGTCCAGAAGCATTGAACCTGGACAATTTTCCATTAGTAATTTTGTATCGTTCTCCGATAATACAGATGAAACAAAAACAGAAGCACTTTTATCTTCTGCTAACTCGTTTTTGATCAAATCCAATTCATTCAATCCAAATCGGCTGACTTTTTCGAGTACACCTGCTTGAAATCTCCCTATTTTCAAAGAAGTATTCCCGGCATCGATTACAAAAACAACTTGATTTTGATTCATCTAGCAAAGATAATAGAAGAAAAGGAAAAAAAAACTGTTCTCTTTCATGGAAATACAAATTAAGTTATTATCTTTGCCCCCACAAAATAAGGATGGTGCCTTAGCTCAGTCGGTAGAGCAATAGACTGAAAATCTATGTGTCCCTGGTTCGATTCCTGGAGGCACCACAAAAAACCCTTTTCTTCGGAAAAGGGTTTTTTTGTTTTACATAACTCTCACTTATAAACAACCCGTTTATGTCTCGTCTACTTTTGATTTTATTGTTTGTAACAAACCATACTGTGGCTCAGAATAATGATTCAAAGCATACAATTTCCCTTCGGAACAATAAAAGTCATTTCCAAAAAATAGCAAAACAGGCAAATGACAGTATTCCCAGCCTAGGATCTATTTTAATATGGAAGGATAGTAGTCTTGTATTTGAAGAATATTTTCACGGTTCATCTGATACTACAGTTTTTGACATCAAGTCAGTTACAAAATGTGTCACTTCAGCCCTGACGGGAATTGTTTCCGATCAAGGATTATTACCCAATTTAGATACACCTGTATTTAGCATTTTACCTGAATATTTCACCTCATTTTCCGATAAAAAAAATATTTGGTATGCCGATTTTCTGAGAACGAATGATTCATTGAAGAAACTCCTTACATTAAAAAATCTGTTGACCATGCAAACAGGATTTCTTTGGGAGGATAATAATCCTTTAATTCACCGTGCATTTCAGGCTTCTTCTGATCCAACGAGATTTATGCTGGAATTGACTTATCAAGATTTACCCGGAACAAAATTTAACTATTGTACAGGAGCTTCACATATTATGAGCGCAGTGTTATCCAAGTGTATCAAAGGAGATTTACAAAAATTTGCAGACAGTCTATTATTTAAACCTACAGGTATTACAATTTCTTCGTGGCCGGTTGATGTTAAGGGAATTCCTTCAGGTGGATCAGCCATGG
>CAIUKX010000470.1 GCA_903899795.1 uncultured Flavobacteriales bacterium | reverse complement strand
TTTCCGAAATGTAACTACATTTTCCATATCACGAGATACCATTTATACTATTTATTACGCCTTTTAAATCAAAAAATAGTTCGAAACCAGCACTTTTTGGAGATTGACGGAAACGAACGATGTACTAATTTCAAGAATAATCCTATTTTTAACGTATTCAATTCGTAAGTATGCGTTTCATTCCAATTAAATCATTTTGTGAACAAATCGGATTTTCAAAAGATTTGTCCAATTCTGACAACAAAGCCGAATTTATAGATTTCCTTGTAAGAAAAAAAACTGACGGTTTGTTGTGGAACGGTGAACTGATGGATGACAAAGAATGGGATGTAATAGTTGAGACAGTTCAATCGGGAAGTCACCTGATTTTTCACAGTTGGATTCAACAAAATAAACCTCTGCTCAATTTTTTAACAACTGGAAAACCAACCTCTTCTTTTTCAGATCAACAGCATCATTTAAGTCACATATTAGCGAATGAATATAAAAATTTCATCACCCCTTTTCTTACTCCACTGATCTTAAAATTTGAAGATTCTCAAGACTTAAAACTAGTGTCGAATGCCTTTTCTTATGTTGCTATACTGAACGGAGATTATCGCTCGCTTGTAGAATCAAAAATCAGTAAAGTAATTTCCACGAAACTATCCGAGTTGTTACAAAAAGGAGCAGCGACAAAGACTGAACAGGATTTGATTGAAATTGTTACTCCTTTGTGCAGCGATGAGGTGATTGAGATCATTGACCAACTTTCAAGAGCTTCATATGCATCTAAAATCGAATACATCAATTCCATTCTTGGAATTATATACATCGATGCTTGTACAGTCAGATTAGCCAATTGGTTATTGAAGCAAGTCCAAAAAATAAAATTGAATGAAGATCATTTGCAGGACATAAAAAAGATCCAGAAAGATTTAGCACAAGGAAAAATTGCAGTGAGGAATCGGGCAAAAAGCAGTGGAATCGGTATTACAGGAAGACAACTTTTGATTTGGGCTTTCATACTGATTTTGGCGACCACCTCGATCTACATTATTGTTGATGAACCTTTCAATTCTAAGGAGCAGGAAGAAATTGCTCAGGAAACTTCGTTCGGTCAATTTACAAAGGACGAACGACAAAAGATTGATTCGTTGTTGCGGAAAATTCAAAATAAAGAAAAAATTGAAGATACTTCGATTGATCCGAATGCACCGCTCTATGGGCAATCGATGGAACTTGTAACAAGAACGCCATTTTATAATGACGAAATGGAGCAATATTATCAGGATTTGAAATTGGATTGTGAACTCCAGGAAAGCGGATTGATTGACAGCTGTTCGGCAGTCAACAATATGAATGCACATCGATACGAGGGGGTGAAAGATCTTTTGAGGCGAAAAGGATCACAAGAGGTGATGATCAAAAATGATTCTGAATACGATGTAGTTGTTATTGCTTTTGAGAATCATGGGAAAGGAAAAATGTATTCAACCTATGTAAAGAAAAATGAAACATGTGCTTTCGAGTTGAATTTATACGATTATCTTCTCTGTATTCCGGGTAATGATTATGGTAAATTTTTTCCACCACAAGCCAAACAGCCTAAAATCCCATCAGATCATTTCACACATCATTTTTGTGATGTAGATGCCAATTACCGAAATGGAATTACAACGACTTATCAATTGATTCATGCTAAGTCAGACCAAGCGAAGTTTTTAATCACCGGAGTAAAGAATAGCTATTTTCAGTTGCTGGATGTGAATGGGGTATTGAAAAACCTCTAAGAGATTTAAACTTACTTATCCAACACCTTTGGAATTCTGAAATAATCCGAATCTTTTTTAGGTGCGTTTTTCAAAGCTTCTTTTTGTGTAATCGTTTCCACTGGAATATCCTCTCTCAGCACATTAACACGATCACTCATGAAAATTAGGGGTTCAACGTTGTCAGTCGGTAATTCAGATAAAACAGCCATGAAAGAAATGATATTTTCCATGTCTTTTTTGATTGCTACTTTCTTCTCACCTTCAAACTTCAAGCGAGCGAGGTGCGCAATGTGATCCACTATTTCATCTGTAATTTTCATCCGAAGTCAAATTTTCACTGCAAAGATAGAAAAAAGACGGAAAGTTTTTAGATTCTTTTTTCTCGTAAAAGCGGTTCTTGAATAATCTCAAAACAATATTGAATCAACTCTTTTTCATCCAATTGTTCGACTAATTCAGGTTTTACATAATCGTGTATATAGACGCGCGAAATACCCGGATATGCACTTCTTAAAAAATGTTCAGGATCTGATAATAGTTTATAATTGTTGGTAAACGTAATAGGAACGATTGGGACTTTTAGATTTTTCGCCAACTTAAAAGCACCGTCCTTAAAGGGAATCATTTGCGGAAGATTCTCATCCGGAATTCCTCCTTCCGGAAAAATAATGAGTGACCATCCTTTTCTGACCGCGTTTCGAGCTAATAAAAATGATTTTGCTGCTTTGACCTTATCATTTCTGAAAACAGGAATATGGAGTTTTTTAAAATAAGTCCCAAGAAATGGGTAACGAAGCAATTCACTTTTCCCCAAAAATAATACCGGATGATGCGATAATAAGGAAGGCATCAGGAAAATATCGAGGTAGGAGGCATGGTTTGCGATAACGATATAAGGACCTTCCGGAAGTTTGGAATTTTTAATTTTTTTGACGTGGTAGAAACACAAAATGCGGATTGACCAACTCCATATTACAAAGAAATGATGTGCATGTTTGTGCCAGCTCTCTTTTATCAAAATGCACCGAATGATTGGAAACAGAAGGATTCCGACCAAAGTAAAAACTACGATTACATAGAGTTTCCAAAGATTAGAAAAAATGGCTAAAAAATACTTCATCACTTTCAAAAGTACGAATTTGAAGGAATTACGAAACGAATCCATTAAAATATTAAATTTTAAAATGATGATTTTTATTGAGTTAATTATAGTGTTTTGAGAGTCAGATTGCTATATGATTTTTATCGAACAAGAGGAAGATATTTGATTTTTTCATTTTTGAGCATAATTATTTGAAACAATTTTTGAGGTGTAAAATATTGTTTACTTTCGTGCTGTAATTTTAACAAACAAAATGGCACGTATTCTAACGGGTGTACAAAGTACCGGAACCCCACATTTGGGAAATTTATTGGGAGCAATTCTTCCTGCAGTTGAAATGGCGAATGATCCTTCCAATGAGTCCTTTATATTTATTGCCGATTTGCATTCGCTGACACAGATCAAGGATCCAAAAATAATGTTGGAAAATACCTATTCTACAGCGGCTACATGGCTGGCTTGTGGAATTGATCCGGAAAAAACGGTTTTCTACCGTCAAAGTGATGTGCCCGAAGTTACAGAATTGATGTGGCATTTATTGTGTTATTTTCCGTTTCAGCGATTGTCACTGGCAACTGGGTTTAAAGATAAAGCAGATCGTTTGGAAGATGTGAACTCAGGTTTGTTTACCTATCCGATTTTAATGGCGGCTGATATTTTGTTGTATGATGCTGAAATAGTTCCGGTGGGAAAAGATCAGTCACAACATTTGGAATTTACACGTGATGTAGCTGCGAGATTCAATCACAGCATGGGAGAGACGTTTGTTTTACCTCAGGAAAAAATTCAGGAAGAAACAATGTTAATTCCCGGGACAGATGGTTTCAAAATGAGTAAATCCAGGAACAATGTCATTATCATTTTTTTACCTGAAAAAGAATTGAGAAAACAGGTGATGTCCATCGTTTCGGATAGTAAAGGATTAGATGAACCAAAAGATCCGGATAGCTGCAAAATTTTCGCACTTTATCAATTGATTGCTTCACAGGAAGAGATTCAAACCATGCGTTCTAGATATGAAGCAGGAGGTTATGGTTACGGTCATGCCAAGCAGGAATTATTTGAATTGATTCTCCGAAAATTTGAAAAAGAAAGAGCACTTTACAATGAATACATGGCTGATCCTTCTAAGATAGATGCTGCATTGAAAATCGGAGCAGAAAAAGCACGGTTGATTGCCAAAGATGTCTTGAAAAGAGTACGGTCAAAAATAGGGTATCTATAAAATAATGACTAAAAATTAATTGTTAAGTGAAAGATTTTCTTTAACTTATGGAGTATACATAACATTCAATCGACATTGCGTCGTTTCTATGATTATTTTATTATATTTGTTTCAACCCAAAAATAAATGAACATGCGAACTTACTATACTTACTTCTTACTTTCTGTAGCTTTTCTTGTGGCTTCCTGTGGAGGCTCCGAAGATCAGACAAAGAATTTGAAGGCCGATGGGGGAAAGATTTACGGAGGTGAATTTAAGTTCATGTCTTCCGAAAAAATCGAAACGATATTTCCACTTTCCGTGACGGATGTTTTTTCTACGAGAATTGTTGCTCAAATATATGAGCCATTACTTCGAATAGATGTTAATACAATGGAAGTGAAGCCTGGGATTGCAGAATCTTTTACAGTTACACCGGATGCTAAAGTTTTCACGTTCAAAATCAGAAAAGGGGTATTTTTTCAGGATGATGAATGTTTTGGAGGTAAAGGAAAAGAATTGAAAGCTGAAGATGTAAAATATTCGTTGGACATGGCGTGTTCGGGTATGGATGTGAACATCGTAAGTTATCATTTGGTTGATAAGATCAAAGGAGGAAAAGAATTTTTCAAAAACTCAAAAAAATCATTACCAAAAGGTGGCGTTTCCGGTATAAAAGTCGTAAACGATAACACGGTTGAAATTACATTGTCAGAGCCATTTGTTGGATTTGATAAAATTTTGGCGCAGCACAGTTTAAGTATTTTCCCAAGAGAAGCATTCGAGAAGTATGGAAAAAACATGGCAACTCACCCGGTTGGTACTGGTCCGTTCATGTTGGAAGCATTTGAAGCAGATAAAATAGTGTTGAAAAGAAATCCAAACTATTGGAGAAAAGATGATTTTGGTAATCAATTACCTTTTTTGGATAAGGTCGTAATGACCTACACTAAAAACAAAAAAAGCGAGTTGATGGCATTCCAAAAGAGAGAAATTGATATCGTTTTGGAAATTCCGGTTGAAGATATTCAAAATGTATTCGGAACATTGGAAGATGCACAAAATGGAAAGAATGTCAAACACAAGGTAGAGACAGAATCAAGTTTAAAAATGGCATACATTGCTTTTGCGTGTGAAAGTAAAGAGTTCAAAGATGAACGCGTTCGAAAAGCCTTCAATATGGCTGTCAACCGTCAGGAAATAGTAGATGTAGCTTTAGAAGGCGAAGGATATCCTGCACTTCATGGATTTGTACCTCCATTTGAAAATTTCCCCACAGACAACATAAAAGGTTCCGATTTTGATCCTGCGACAGCAAAGACTCTTTTAACTGAAGCTGGTTACAAAAATGGAAATGGTTTCCCTGTGACTGAAATTTATGTGAATACGAAAGAAGGTTCTGGTGTGCACAAAATGGTTAAAAGTGTTGTTGCTCAAATCAAAGCAAATTTGAATGTTACTTTGAAAATAAAGTTATGTACCATCAAAGAACGATCTGAAGCGATTGCATCCGGAAAAGCGAAAATGTGGCGTGGGGGCTGGGTAGCTGATTATCCTGATCCTGAAAATTTCTTGTGTTTGTTCTATGGACGTAACATCGATGAGAATACAGCAACAGGAGTAAACGACTTTAAGTTCAGAAACGCTGAATTTGATGATGCGTACGAAAAGTCATTGAAAGAATTGAATCACAATAAACGCAATGAGCTGATGTTGAAATGCGATCAGTTAATTGTGGATCATGCCGTAGTTATGCCGATTTTAACGGATGATTTTATTGTCATGGTGAACGTCCGAATCAAAGATTTCAAAACGAACGCTCTGCAGAACATGGATTTCTCTGAAATTTTCATCAAAGAACAAAGATGATTATTGATGTTGAATGTTGAATGTTGAATGTTGAATGTTGAATGTTGAATAGTTTGTCCTAAAAATTAATTCGGCTGCTTTGTATCAATTTCCCACTCATTCTGACTTGGTTCGCACATCAACTAATAATTAAGCATTCAACATTCAAAATTACTTAGCGTCTTTATGCACTCCCTTAAACAAGTTGGAATAGGAAAGCGAAAATTCCAATGAGCCACCGCCGTATGCTCTTCTCAATGCTGAGACCGTTACATCGTATGAGACCCCAAATTTAAATCCTTTGTAATCTACAATAACGGAAGGAATGATGGCATCTTTCACACGCATGTACAAACCAAATCCAAAATAAGCGTTTTGGGAAAATCCAGTCAATTTTGTTCCATCGGTGAAACGGTACCGAACTAAAGTCCCCAAGATGGTTTGGTAATGTCCGCCTTGAATGAACTGAACAATACTCGCATCAATCGAATACCTTGATCCTTCAATATCCTTGACAATTCCAGAATGAAAAACGTACTTGCGATGCAGTTGATCGTCTGATCCGTTTGTAAATTTCAAAGTAGGTTGATTTACATGGTAGACCGCTGCTCCCAATTGAAATTTGAATTCATTGTTTCTAAAAAAAGAGGATTTTCCACCGTCCAGAACATAATAGATTCCTGCACCAGCATCAAGATAGCTAAAACTGTTCAGATTGCTGACTTCACCTGAATTGATGGTGGGATCAAAAGCGTAGGGGGTACTGTTCCATTGACTTTCGAAAGAGAGTTTGGAAATATCGCCTTTACGGCTTCCGAATCCTCCTTGTAAACCAGCGGAGAGAGTTGATCCGTGACCCAGTGGTAAAATTCCGCTTAAAGTTACAGCTCCAGATTGTGTACCAAATCTTCCATCACCACCAACATCCGAATTGAAGATTCCTCCAATGCCGAGGTAGGACTTATTACCTCGTTCTCTTCGGTACAGTGATGCATCTGCTGCAAAATTGGTTGTCATGAATTGAGTTGTTGAACCTAACCACTGACTGCGCTGGTTTACAAAAGCTCGTTGCCATCCATCAAAAACCCCGGTTGATGCAGGATTGATCAATAAAGGCGTTTGTGCAGTTTGTGAAAAATGGATATCCTGTGCAGATACGAAATTTGCATGTACAAAACAGAATATGTAAAAAAAGTAGCGCACAGTTTAACGAATGACAGTTATATTTCCCGATTTTGTTTCAGAAGTTCCATCCAAATAATTGACTACAAGCATATAGGCGTAAGCTCCTGAGTTGACAGTTTCGCCATTGTAGGTTCCATTCCACGCCAATTGAGGATCACTTGAATGTACCATTCGATTACCCCAACGATCATAAATCGAAAGAGTAAAGGATTTCACATCGCTTCCAACAATTGGTTTTAATAATTCATTTAAACCGTCACCATTCGGAGAAAATCCAGTTGGGATATTGACTCCATGTGTAACGGGTGGAGGAAGACATTCGGGTGTGGTATGGATCGGATCGCAGTGATCGGTAGGATTAGAAGTTGCAACAGCTACGATAGGTGTGGAAGGATCATCTGTTCCTGTTACTTCTTCATTATCTGTCAAACCATCACCATCTGAATCCGGATTATTCGGATCAGTTCCATTCGTTACTTCATCTGCATTCGATAAACCATCACCATCGGGATCACAAGTTGGGCCGGTCGTAAATGGATCACATGGATTATTCGGATCAGATGTGCCATTAGGAACAGCCGGAGTACTCGGGTCATCAATTCCTGATGTTTCTTCATCATTGGTTAAGCCATCACCGTCCAGATCTCCAGTATCGATCACAAATATGGCTACAATATTTTCCGGTCCGCCGATACTCATTCCGTTGGTGTCTTGTGTGATTGCGGAGGACATCGGACCTGTAGTATATTCCCAGTGACTGAATATGTAACCTGGTTGTGGTTTAGCGATTAATAAAGTTTGAATTCCGCCATAATAGGTTGCTGACCATGGATAGGTAGGAGCCCAAACAGAGTTTACTTTTACAGTTCCGGCATTAACGGGAGAAACATTAACCGTCACATTATAAGGTCCAGCTAAATCATAGCACCCGATTAAACCGGCTTGCATGGTTGTACACCTTTGATTGATAAAATTCTTGAGTGTTTGAACATTTGTTTGCCATTCAGTCATCGATCCACCCCAACGGGCTACTTGTCCCGGCATTTCAGGTGTAATTTCATTGATCATACTGTCCAGTAGTGGGATCATAAAATTACAGCTTAAACTGGTGTTCATCAAATCGATATAGCGTGTAATATAATATTGTTTTACAGTTGGATTTTCGTCGATTAATTTTTTTAAAATAGCGGTGTGACCCTGACCTCCGGGATTCGGTAAATCTTCAACCTGACATGGATCAGCAGTTACTGTATTATTTGGAATTCCTGTGTAATTGATATAGTGACCGAAAGTAGCATCCATATCCCAAAGCGTGTAATTCCATTTTTTATTTGAACCGGACTGGTTCATACCTCTGTACCAGGCTGTATTCCAATTGAGCCAATCTTGCGTAACAATATATGAATTGTAACAAAAATAATCGATCATGGAGTGCCAGCTTAATAAACTGTCAACATAGTGAAAGTTGGAAGCTGTACCCATATTGTTATTTTGAATGTAACTCACCAAACTATTCCAATCGGGTTGGGCATTAGGTGTTCCATACTGTTCCCAGGTAGATCCCCAGGTCATCAAATAATGAAGATTGAATTTGTCTTGGTTGTAATAATATTTTGTGTAATCAGCATCATCTGCTTTTTCTCTAATATCATAAACTCCCCAATATTGTCCGTTAATATAAACTACGCAGGGTCTCCATGTACGTTCATCGAGTTTAAGATCACCTCGTATAGATAAGGTGTGTACATATGAATCGCGGATATGTGCGCTACCGGATTCAAATGGATAATTATCATTTGCTGCTGCTTTGAGAATTAATTTTTGAAACTTGTGTCTGGTTTTCTCTGGAAATATTTGGTGATCCACCTCACTATTGTAGCCAAATTGGTCTCTCATTGTGAAATCAAATCCTCGTTGGGGGTAGGACCAGGAGTCATTACCATGTTTATTGAAATCTCCTTCTCCTTCGTCTATAAATGTTTGATCATCTTCAAATAATTCAAATGCTCCAATCTGATTGGTACCCCATCCGTTTCCGTTGGCAATTAAGTCGAAGATTTCGGCACTGCAGACAGAAACTACCGGAGTTGTATGTGTAACATTGATAAAATAAGTGTTGGTTTCGGTAAAACTGGGCAAATCGGTACTGAAAGCTGTGGCTCGAAGAACAGTTGTACTGGAAATGCTAATTGGTCCTGAGTAAAGAGTGGATGAACTTGTAACATTGCTTCCATCCGTTGTGTAACGAATGGAAGCGGAAGGATTTGAGCAGGATATACTTACTGTTTGGGTTCCGGAATAAAATCCGGCTTGCAAGTTGAATACAGGTTTTGGCGTGTAAAAATTGATTCCGCCTGAATTATTTGCATTCGGTGTTGGTGTTGTAAAAAGTTTGAATGTGGAAGCTCCGTTGCTCATTCTACCGACTGAATTATCAGCTTTGGTTAAGTGAACAATTTTAAAAGAATCCTGTACAATACTGCTGTTATTGGATAAAATAATCCAATCAGCTTGCGTTTGTGTAAGTGTAAAGTTGGGATGTAATTCGGAACCATTGACAACGCCTCTTCCGGAACAAAAAACCATCTTAAAGCTGTTGGGAGCAATTGTTCCACTTGGTATTTGCCATTTCGTAAGATTGGTGGATTTGTTGGATAGGTAATAACCTGTTAAATCGACAGCTACAGCCCCCGCATTGTATAATTCAATCCAATCTTCGTTTTGTCCGTATGCATCAAGAGGGCCATTGACATTTGAACATGAATATTCGTTGATGAACAATTGAGCCGATGCAAGTTGAAATGTGGAAATGAAAACAAATAGTAGAAGGATTTTACTCATAGTCGCAGCCTTAATTTAGTAAATTTAACAAAATTGTTGAATTTTAACCAATAATGATAGTATTAATTCAATATCAAAGTGTAAGCGGTTGTTTTAAAGGATGTAAAGCTATTTTTAGTAAATAATAAGAATCTTTTCACAATCTAATTACTGATCATAAAATGAAAGGGTTGCTTGAATGATTCAGAGAATTTGAAGTGTGTATTGTGCTCGATCCATCAATTAACCTTTTTTGTCTGCGTTCGTTTGGTATTAAAATAATGTTAATTTTACAATATATCGATCCTCAAAATTTTTGAAATAAACGCTTGCAAACTATGAAAACTATCTTTTCGTTAACTGTTTTATTGACACTTTCATTAGTGCTTCATTCGTGCAAAAAAGTGGAAGGACCGGGAGGAACATCAACCATTAAGGGGGTGATTCAGGCGGAATTGTATAATACGGTAGGTACCAAAATAGGAGAATACCCTAAGGAACTGGAAGATGTTTACATAGTATATGGTGATGGTACAACCTATAGTGATAAATTCACAACCAGTTACGATGGATCTTTTCAGTTTGATTACCTCCAAAAAGGAAAATACTCTGTTTTTGTTTATGAAGATTGTCCGACTTGTCCCGATGGTAAAACAAAGAAGTTGGTTGCGACTGAAATTACAAAACAAAGAAGCACAGTAGACTTGGGAATCATTTCAGAGAAGAAAGTTAAAAATGCAGGGACTTCTACGATTACTGGGAATATTCATGCTAAAAAGTACGATAATTCAGGAACATTGTTGTATGAAGGGGTAGGTCAGAATATCAATGTTTATATTATATATGGTAATGCGACTTCTTACACTTCAACAGTGAAATCAGGGGTTGACGGAACTTTTTCATTCCCGAATCTAGGAATCGATCATTATCAAGTGTATGCTTACAGTAAATGCACAACATGTGCAAGCGGAGTTCAGCCGGTTATTGTTCCAATAGATGTCGTGTCAGATAACTCAACAGTAGACGTTGGCCAAATCAGTGTCAATAATTAAGGAGTTACCTAAAATTATTTTTCTACTTCAACATTTAGCCCAATATCCAGTACTTCATCAATTTTTGAGTCGGTAATGCCTTGTTCAAGCGTAAAGGTATATTTACCTTTTAAAGGTAGTTTTCTCTTTCTGAATTGAAGATAATTTTCAACAACAGTTCCCGTTTTTGAACCGATCCAAGTTCCATCAGGATTAGTGATGTGTATTTGGAAAGGTTCACGTGCTTTTTTACCATCGGGTGTTACCGTATTCATGTATATCCAAAGGTTGCTGTATTTGTAATCAGTTGTAGTTCTAAGTGTTAGAATAAAGTTATAAGGTTTACTGATATCTTTGATATCAACTGTAAAACTTGGTTTTATTCGTTGCGACCAT
>CAIUKX010000469.1 GCA_903899795.1 uncultured Flavobacteriales bacterium | reverse complement strand
GGACCAAAATGATTCATGATTTTTACCAGCCTTTTCATGCGAGTGTAACTGATACGTTAGAACATTCGGAAAGAGCTACCGGTGAAAGAGAATTGGGAATTCACCCTGATTCAGGAAAAAAAGTCATTGTTCGTATCGGACGATTTGGACCGATGGTTCAAGTGGGGGATGAAAAAGAAGATGGCGAGAAACCTCAATTTGCATCCTTGCAAAAAAATCAGTCCATTGGGTCGATAACGTTGGAAGATGCTTTGGAATTGTTTAAACTTCCTAGAACCTTGGGTGAGTTTGAAGAGTTAGCTGTAAAAGCAAATGTAGGACGATTTGGACCCTATATTCAACATGGAAAATCATTTGTATCGATTCCTAAGGATGAAAATCCGATGACGATCGACTTGCCACGAGCTACTGAATTGATTCTGGAAAAAAGACAAGCTGATATTGATAAAATCATCAAAATATTTCCTGAGAATGAAGATGTTCAGTTGTTGAACGGGCGTTGGGGACCGTATTTGAAAATCGGTAGAGATAATTTCAAACTTCCGAAGAATGTAGAAGTTGAAAAGTTGACCTTGGAAGAATGTATTACCATTTCTGAAAATCAACCTGCAGGTAAAGGAAAGAAAAAACCGGTAGCAAAAGCGGAAACCAAAAAAGCTCCAGTTAAGAAAAAAGCCCCTGCTAAAAAGAAATAAAAAATTCGGAAAAGTAAAGACGTAAGGTTTTGCGTCTTTACTCTTTCAATTAATTACAAGTCCAACCTCTCGATTTTATCACCAATCATAAACTCTTTCATTTCTGATTCCAATGCCTCAAAATTATTTTTGAGTACATGTTGATCTATTTTCCCCTTTTTTAAAAGAATTATCTCGTCGCATGTTTCGTTTAGCGTTGAGAAAATGTGAGATGAAATCAGTATTGTTTTGTTGAGGCTTTTCAGCTTGTGTATGATTTCTGTAATTAGTATGTTACTTTGAATATCAACACCGTTAAATGGCTCGTCTAAAATGAAGATTTCATTATCTTGAAGGAGAATTCCGGTTAGTGCTAATTTTTTCTTCATCCCCGTAGAATAGGAAATGGCATATTGATTCAGTGGAAGTTCGAAAACATTTTTTTTGTCAAGATCTTTTATATTAATTTTTCGTGCTTTACACAATAACAGTAAATATTCTTCTCCCGTAATTTTTGGAAAAAAGTAATTGTCGGTTTGAAGAAATCCCAATTTATTTTTTAAGATTTCGAAATCGCTGGTGATCATTCCTTCGTGTTTTTCCAGTCCTGAAATACACTTAAAAAGTGTGGTTTTTCCAGCGCCATTTTCGCCTACAATCCCATAGACCTTTCCTTTTTCAAAAATAACATTGATGTTTTCCAAAATGGTATTGGATCCGTATGTTTTTGTTAAATCGGAAATTGTAATCATTCTAATACGGTTTTGAGGTTAGTTCTTGTTTTTCGATACAAATACGGAAGTGTAATAAGCAGTAATGGAAAGTTAATAAACGAAAACGCGACAATAATACCCAGTGAAATACTGGTTTTTTGCGGAAAGATAGAATATTTCATCAATAGAGAAGTAATACTAGCTAAAATGCCAAATGCAAAAATAATGGAGAGGATCAACAATTTTGTTGGAAAGTAGAAAGTAAGAATCAGTGATATCGGCATGTTTAATATAATTATATGCAGTAGGAGAATCTTGATCTTTTGAAAAATAAATTCAGATGGTTTTAGTGAATACATCCAAACATAAAATTCATTTTCAATCGGACTGTAATAAGAACTGCAGACCAGTAAAGAACAAATCAATGCGAAGGCGCCCAAATTAAAATTGTTGACCTGAATCGCAGCAATGGCAAGTAGTATCGTGCAAATTAGAAATATCCATGTTTTTCTAAATCCCAGAATAAACTCGTAAGGATTTTTTTTAAAGGGGGTAGGGAGTGTAAAGTTGAATTTGTTTTCAATATTGATAAATGATAACGAACAACTAATGGAAAGTACAACAAAAGCGGATATATAATTTGATTTAAAAATTAAAAACAGCAGGAATGGAAGAGTTGATATGATGTTTTCGGTTAACCTTATTTTACGAAATTCAGTTTTTGAATAGCATATTTTCAAGAAGGTATTTCTATTTATTTCACTTAATCGTTGTGTTAAACTGATTGAAACAGCTGCGTAAATATAATTTGCAATTTCAATTCGATTAAAAAGAACGATGGAAGCGCCAATGAAGATCAAAATCGAGAAAATGTATCCAAGAGCGGGATGAATTCTCATTTCTGTAAAATGTCGATTCAGCATTGTTTGCTGAAGTAGGAAATAATGTTTCATTTGGTTCAATCAGTCGTCTAAATTACGGATTATACGACACTTTATTGTCTTACAACAGTGTGGTTAACAATATTTGGGACTTGAAAAAAACTAGAGATAGTTATTTTTAGCCTTAGTAACCTTAAATGAATTTACTTGCTTTTTTTACAAAAGAAAATCAGATTAATAGAAACAAAACCCAATTACCAGATTGATAATTGAGTGAATAATTTCTGTTTTACTTCCCGGAAGCTCTTACTTCAGCAAGTGTATAGAAGAATACAGTTCCGTATCCGATAGTGAGCATGAGGTGGAAAGGAACCATTCCTAAATCACCGTAGATAGCTCTGTTGACTGCTGTAAAGCCAAAAACGACCATCAAGATTCCTTCACCGATATTGATGATGGAAAGACTTTTCTTGTCGTATTTATTGTTTTTTGCTT
>CAIUKX010000468.1 GCA_903899795.1 uncultured Flavobacteriales bacterium | reverse complement strand
GGAAATAATGTAAAAATTCAATTATTGTCATAACTTTTTTCTACAAATATCTCACAGCGAAAAGTAATCTATTTACGTTGTGGTAAACTTGCGACGACTCAATTTTTTTATTACTTTCGCACCTTAAAATTTATAAATTAGAAAAAAATGTCATATTTGTTTACATCAGAGTCAGTATCTGAAGGACATCCGGATAAAGTTGCTGACCAAATTTCAGATGCATTAATTGATAACTTCATGGCTTTTGACCCAACGTCAAAAGTTGCTTGTGAAACATTGGTTACTACAGGTCTGGTTGTTTTGGCAGGAGAAGTGAATACTTCAACCTATTTAGATGTTCAGACAATTGCAAGAGATGTAATTTCAAAAATCGGATATACAAAATCTGAATACATGTTCGAAGCTAATTCTTGTGGAATTATTTCGGCTATTCACGAACAGTCAGCTGATATCAATCAGGGTGTTGACCGTAAGAACCCTGAAGAGCAAGGTGCTGGTGACCAAGGTATGATGTTCGGTTATGCTACTAAAGAAACCGAAAATTATATGCCACTTGCTTTGGATTTGGCACACAAAATTTTACAAGAGCTTTCAGATATCCGTAACAATGCGAAAGATTTGATCGGTTATTTGAGACCAGATGCGAAATCACAAGTTACAATTGAATACTCTGATGACAATGTTCCGCAAAGAATTGATTCGATTGTTGTTTCTACACAACATGATGATTTCGATTCAGAAGAAGCAATGTTGGCAAAAATCAAATCTGACATTATCAATCTTGTTATTCCTCGCGTAAAGGCAAAATTGAAACCTGAATTACAGGCGTTATTCAACGATAAAATTACCTACCACATCAACCCTACAGGGAAATTTGTAATTGGTGGACCTCACGGAGATACTGGTTTAACTGGTCGTAAAATCATTGTTGATACTTATGGTGGAAAAGGTGCTCACGGTGGAGGAGCTTTCTCAGGAAAAGATCCGTCAAAAGTAGACCGTTCTGCAGCTTATGCAACACGTCATATTGCTAAAAACTTGGTTGCTGCAGGTGTTTGTGATGAAGTATTGGTACAAGTATCCTATGCAATCGGTGTAGCTGAGCCATGTGGATTGTTTATCTCTACGAACGGAAGTTCTAAAGTAAACATGACGGATGGAGAAATTGCAAAAGTTGTTTCCGGAATTTTTGATATGCGTCCTTACTTTATCGAGCAACGCTTGAAATTACGTAACCCAATTTATGCTGAAACAGCTGCATACGGACACATGGGTAGAAAAAATGAAATCGTTACAAAACGTTTCAAATCACCGGATGGATCGTTCATCGAAAAAGTAGTTGAATTATTCACTTGGGAAAAATTAGATTACGTTGACAAAGTAAAAGCAGCTTTCAAACTGTAAATGTTTTGTCTTAAGATATGGAACCCGTTTAAGTTTGCTTAAGCGGGTTTTTTATTAAACAGCAAATCGATTGGACAATCCCTAGAAGTGCATATATCTCAATCTATTAGCTATATTTACAAAAAAATAAATCATGAAATTTTTTATTTTCTTTTCAATAGTATTTATGCTGATATCCTGTGCTGATATTCATAAAGGAAGTGAATTGGATTCTATCAACCAAATGAACAAAACTGTTGATAGTATCAATACAGTTGCGATCGAAAATAAATTTGAGCAACTGAATCAAATGATCAACCAAGCCAAAGAAGTGGAACAACGGATCATTACTAATTATGCTTCCGACACCATTGAATATGAGTTAGGAGTAAAGTTGGATCAGTACAGAACAGTATTAAATTCTTTTGACCCTCTGAAAAAAGCTTATTCTGAAATAATGTCAGGCTGTAAGGATGAAAACCTAGACTTGAAAAACTTAAAAGATGACATTGAAAATGGAAATGGAAACCGAGCTAAATACGAAGAATATATTCGTTTAGAAACATTGAAAATTAAGCAATTACATCAATTACTAAGCGACTACATCAATAAAAAAAAGGAAATCGAAAAGATCTTCCGGGAAACCCAAGTGGATGTAAGTAATTTTTCATGGCAACTAAAGCCTCATTAATTGGTCTATTTTTTGTACCTTGTGAGTCATGAAGAAAATACTGTTTTTTCTATTGTTGTTAAGTTCGCCTATTTTGTTTGCGCAAGGTGGCAGTGATCAGCAATTAGCACAACATTACTATTCTAATGGTGAATTTTCCAAAGCTGTAACTTATTATGGACGCATTTTCGCAAGTGATCCAAACAAATTCAATTTTAATCGTTATTACGACTGTTTGGTTAAGACTGAAAATTATAAGGAAGCTGAAAAATTACTGAAAAAACAAATCTCGCAGAATCGGTCAGAGCAGGAATACAAAGTAATGCTGGGTGAATTTTACGAATTGAGATCCGAAACTGATAAAGCCAATAAAATCTATGACGACCTTATCGATGAACTAACAGCCAATCCATCTGTAATTATCGACATTTATACAGCCTTTAAGACAAAAGGAAAGAATGATTATGCTTATAAAACGCTTGAAAAAGGACGGAAATTATTGAAGAATTCTTTCCCTTTGAATTTCCAATTCGCTGAATATTATTCAGCAGCAGGAGAAACTGAAAAGATGATCGATGAATATTTGAATCTTTTGGATGATCAACCGAATTATTTGGAAACCATTAAATCAATGCTTGGTAATCAAATTGATTTTACACAAAACTCTTCCAAAGAATACGAAATTTTGCGTCAGCGACTTCTGGAACGTGTGCAAAAAAAACCAAACGAATCTGTTTATTCCGATATGATCGTTTGGTTGTTCATTCAAAAGAAAAACTTCAATGCAGCTTTATTACAGGTAGAGGCTTTTGATAAACGAGAAGAAGGACAAGGGCGGCGTGTATTTGATCTAGGAACAATTTGTGTCGAAAACAAAGAATATGAAGTTGCTAGAAAGGCTTTCATCTATGTGAAACAATTAGGTGAAGATAAATTGTTTTACTATCAAGCTGAAAACGCATTGCTGAATACCCGTTTTTTAGAAGTTACTACCAATAGAAATTACTCCAAAGAAGAATTAGACAATACAATAGCCGAATACAAACAAGCATTGGAGCGTGTTGGAAAAAGACGAACTAGTTTACCTTTAGTAATAGAATTGTCACACATCCAAGCCTTTTACGCAAATCAAGCTCCCGAAGCGATCTCAAATCTGGAAGAAGCATTGAAAATTCCCGGACTCACCGATGTCCAAAAAGCGGAAACAAAAATGCAGTTGGCTGATATTTTAGTGTTAAAAGGAGACATCTGGGAAGCATCTCTTTTGTACATGCAAATTGAGACTGATTTTAAATACGAACCGATTGGCCACGAAGCCAAATTCAAGAATGCAAGAATATTCTATTACGATGGAGAATTCGACTTCGCAAAGTCTCAGTTAAGTGTCCTTAAAGAATCTACTTCAAAACTTATTGCCAATGATGCGATGCAATTGTCATTGCTTATAACGGATAACTTTGGTTTAGACAGCAACTACAGAGCGATGACCTGGTTTGCAAATGCCGATTTGCTCATCGAACAACATCGATTTGATGAAGCTTTTGTCCTCTTTGACAGTATCGTGAAAACATTTCCCTACCATAGTTTGGATGATGAAATCTTGATGAAGAAATCCAGAGCGATGCAATTACAAGGTAAATGGACAGAAGCGGTGAATTATCTTGAAGAGCTCTTGAAATACCATTCAGAAGATATTTTAGCTGATGATGCCTTATTTCAATTGGGTGATATTTATGAGAATAAACTGCACGACAAAGAAAAAGCGGCTGAATATTATAAACGCATACTTTTTGACTACAAGGGGAGTCTATATGTGGTGGAAGCTAGAAAACGATTTCGAGCAATCCGAGGAGATAAATCGGAAGAAATTTAGAATTTCTCAAAAAAATAATTCTGAATACTTCAAAAAAATAGGCTGAAAAAAATCTATCGAAATCACACCTAAAAAAAACCGTTTTTACTTACCACCTTATTTTCAACGAACTAACGTTTTTACTATTGCGGGATACCGCGAAAAAAAATGCGTAGATATACTCTATTTTATTTGAAAGTTCTTGTCTAACTTTATTGTAAATAAACACTGCCAGTTTATTGCTATTTAGTAGTAGCATTTGATTTTCACACCAAATCACTAAATTAAAAACAAAGCCTTATCAATTTGATAGGGTTTTGTTTTTTTTTATAGGTTCCCATTTTTAAGGATTGAAAAACAAAAAACGCCAGAATCAATCCCGAAACTTGTGGGTAAAATATCAATAGGAATCTAATCTGAATATTTCTTTCCTTGAATTTGAGATTTAAAATTCAACTGTATGTTTATATGATTGTTTATTAAGTTAATTTTTTCTTTAGAACGGTAATTTCAAAATAAAGAAAAGGCTACTCAAAATGAATTGAGT
>CAIUKX010000467.1 GCA_903899795.1 uncultured Flavobacteriales bacterium | reverse complement strand
CTCTACATATTGTTGAGGTTTGCTTTCGCTTTTTTGTGGTTCAATATTGACTAATTTACTGCCGGCAGGAACTGGCTGCGGCGCTGGTGGAGCAATATTTTCACGTTCCTTAACATTTTGACCCCGCTTCTCATTTTCAAGTTCAGTTTTATTTTTTTCTTGCTGTTTACGTATGTCTGTTTCTTTTTGGTTAGCCTCTGCCTGTGATTTTGAAGGAGCAGTCTCGGTTTGTTGAGCATATGTAAGTGAAGAAATCATTACAATACCTAAACAAGTGCCTATTTGAAATATTTTTTTCATGGTTTCAAGATTTTAATGTGTTGAATTGTAAATTTACAAAATATATGCCAGAATAAGTAACAATGATTCGAACAATTATCCTTCACCCTTTTTTTATTGGTTTTCTTGTGGGACTTTTGAACTGGTTGTACTGGAGACGTTTGGGGTATACTTCATTTAGTTTTTTATTTTTAGGTTGCTGTGCTTTTTCTGCCTTGACTTATATAATATTTAAAGAATTGAAAATTTAATTTAATGCTTGCATTTTCAGTTTACTTTTGTCAATTGTAACTTTTGGCTAACAAGTTGGTCTCATAGACTAAAAATACGTAACTAATTTCTTTAAAGCTTATGAAATCTATCGTCTTATTAACTTTCATGTGTATCGTTTATCAGATCAATGCTCAGAGTTATGCTTATAAAATTGACTTATTGAATTTTAAAAAAGATAAGATCGGTGTTGAGTTGAATTGCCCGAAAATTGAAACGGATACTGCAATGTTTAATTTTCCAATGACAGTTCCTGGCACATACGCTGTTCTCAATTACGGGGTTTATATTTCAGATTTTAAAGCACTTGACGTTAATAAAAAATCGTTGAAGGTGATCAAGTCGGGTAAGAATACCTACACAATTTTTGGTTCGAAACAACTCAAATATATTTCCTATAAGGTAAAAGATACGTGGGATTCGAAGGTAAAAGAAAATAAGATTTTTGACCCGTGCGGAAATGGCTTTGAGGCTGGAAAGTATTTTTTCATCAATAATGGTGGCTTGTTTGGTTTTTTCAATAATCAATTGAACATGCCTTTTTCGCTTGAGTTCGCTAAACCAAGTAACTTAAGCGGATTCACATCTTTAAAATGCACGAATAAAACAGATGGAAATCAATCGTTTTCATGTGTTAATTACCACGAATTGATCGATAATCCCATCTTATTTACCATTCAAAAGGAAGCACATCTCAAAGTTGCAAATGCTGATATTACTGTAGCATCTTATTACCAGAATAGTGATTCTTCAGCATTTTTTATCAGTGAAAAATTGGACTCATGCATGCGTGCTATTGAAACATTTGTGGGTGGGAAACTTCCAATCTCCAATTATAATTTTTTGAATTATGTACTTGATTTCAGAGATGTAGGTAGAATAGTCATGAGTGGGAAAATTAAAATTTATCAGTACCCTAAACTCATTCGGAAAACAAAAAAGCACGGTAGTTTCGGAGCATTGGAACACGGAACCTCTTCGTCCTATTTTTTACCTGATTTTGGACATAATTCATATACGGGTATGGTTACAGGTACGGCGATACATGAGTTTATGCATATATATGAACCATTAAGTTTGCACAGTGATTTGGTTGGGAATTTTGATTACGTGCATCCAAAGATGTCTGAACACCTGTGGCTGTATGAAGGAATAACGGAATATTTTGCAACGATTATAGAAATGCAGGGAAAACTTTCATCGGTTGATGCAGTTCTAAAGCATGATATTCGAGATAAAATCATTCAGTCCTATCAATACCCGGATTCTATTCCTTTTACGGTTATGAGTGCCAATGTATTTCAAAAACCATATGTGGATTTGTACAATCAGGTGTATGAAAGAGGCGCGATCATGGGCTTGCTTTTGGATATTGAAATCATGAAATTGACCAATGGTGAAAAAACGTTGAAAGATGTGATTTTTCAGTTGGTTGAGATGTATGGAAAGAATAAATCGTTTAAAGAAGATGAGATCATTCCTGTGTTTGTGAAATTGGTTGATCCTCGTTTGCAGCAGTTTTTTGACAAGTATGTAACTGGTACAACCCCACTCGATATTGAAGGTGGTTTGAAAGAGATCGGAATCAGTTACCAAAAGGAAAAAAAGGGGTTAATACCAATCGAGTTATTATCAGCTGATAATGGAGTAACTGCCAACAATAATATTGTGATCAACAATAAGGTGACCATAAACAAAGCAGTAAAAAATAATGCAGCTGGATTTATGGTTGGTGATAAGGTTGATCGTGACGATGTTGTGAAATGCTATAAAAAAGCAAACGGGCAATATGTGTCTGAAGGAGAAATGATCCACTTACCTGTGATTCGTAAAGGAGAAACGGTTGAACTATCATTTCCAGCGCATTTTGTAAATGGTGTTGAGAAAAACGCAATGGAGATTATGGATGTAAAGTCAAAGCAGCAGGAGAAATTATTTTACATTTGGTCCACCGGTAAGAAAGGGGAGGAAAAATAGACTTAATTGAAATTGTCCAAATTTGGATTGTTGAGATTCAATAGGATTGACTCTGATTTCATTTTCTCCGATCTAGTTTTGAATCAATGACAATCAGAGCTAATCATTTTAATACTGTCAAAGTACAAATGCAGTCGTAATAGTTTGGCTTATTATAGGCTATAGGAGTAATTTTTCAAAGATTATTCTCACGAAGATTTTTGACAATAGTTTGTCCGTTCCGATAGTTGGAAGTATATTCGCAGTGGTTATGATTGCTTCAAAGCACCATTTGATTAACTTTATTTTAATGAGGTGGTTAGATGAGGTAAAAGAGCGATTATAATTAATTGACAAAGAACATGAAAGCTATAAAATGAATAAACTTTTTTCTGAATTCCCAAAGGTGTCGAAAGCCGAATGGGAAGAAAAATTAACGAAAGAACTGAAAGGTGCAGATTTTGATTCTTCGCTTAAGCGGAAGGATGAAATTGAAGAGTTGGATTTCTCAACTTATGCACACGAAAGTGATCGTACAAAATCAATCGAAGTTCCCGGTGAATTTCCTTATACAAGAGGTGTTAAGCAGGAAAACAACGATTGGAATGTTGCTTCATGGGTAACTGTTCAAGATGAAAAGAAAGCAAATCAAAATGCTTTAAATCTATTGATGACTGGCGCCAACGGATTAATTTTTGATCTGGTGAAGAAAGAGCTGGATTTGATAACTTTATTCGATCAGATTGGTTTTGAATTTATTGAATCTCAATTTTTGGTGTATAGTGTTGATCAATTTAGATTGATTTATGATTTTTTCAAAGATAAAAGTACTGCTAATGTTTCGTATCGATTTGACTTTTTCTCTAAGGAAACATTGGATGTAGAAACGTTGAAACAATTTGTCGAAATTAATAAATCCAGTACAACTCGTTTTTGTTTCATAGATATGTCTTCTCTGCAACAATGCGGAGCGAGTATCACTCAGCAATTGAGTTTTGGACTAGCATGTGGGCATGAATATCTGGTTCAATTGATGGGACTAGGGTATACAATCGATGAAGCGTCACAAAGTTTACATTTTTCTAGCGGTGTTGGAAACAATTATTTTTACGAGACAGCAAAATTAAGGGCATTTCGGATGTTGTGGTCGAAACTTGTAAATGCTTATCATCCTGAAAAAGCGGAATCATTGAAATGTCATTTGAGTTCCGAAGTTACCTGGATGAATAAATCATTGAAAGATCCTTATACGAATTTACTGAGACAAACTACCGAAGCTATGTCTGCAGTTTCAGGAGGGGTTGATACATTGCTGGTTCAGCCTTATGATGGGCTTTCAAAAAATGGAGTTAGTACTTTGGCCGGACGTATGGCAATCAATATTTCTCTCATATTAAAAGAAGAAAGTTATTTCGATAAAGTGATAGATCCTGTTGGAGGAAGTTATTCTATTGAACAATTAACAGATCAGATCGCTGAAAAATCCTGGAAAAAATTTCAACAGCAGGATGCCTTGGGAGGTATTAATACTTCGGAAGGAATTAGGCAATTAAAGTCCGAAATAGAGGGAAAAGTAAGCCTTCGACTGGAAAAAGTAAAATCCGGAAAACAAGTACTCATAGGAATCAATAAATTTTCAAATCCGCAACACGAAACAGGAGAATGGAAGGAAGCTACTTTCTTTATGGGAATGAAAAAAATCGTGTTTGAGCGAGATCTACAATAGAAGGGATATGGAAAGGATTTCATTTAAAGATATAAACTTCACAGCGAATTCGAAAGAGACAGTTGTGACTTCAAACGTTTCAACAGAAACAGCCGAGAAAATAGATTTATTATCATTTTATCAGGCAAAAGATAGTAAGGATACAGAGCATATTGGTTACGTTTCAGGGATTGCACCTTATTTAAGAGGACCTTATTC
Organism: uncultured Flavobacteriales bacterium; assembly: GCA_903899795.1. Taxonomy (GTDB): domain Bacteria; phylum Bacteroidota; class Bacteroidia; order Flavobacteriales_D; family Crocinitomicaceae; genus CAIUKX01. Next base: position 397 of record CAIUKX010000467.1, on the reverse strand, counting down.
CTCAATGTTTGTCATTCGTCCTTGGACCATTCGTCAATATGCCGGATTTTCAACTGCTGAAGATTCGAATGCGTTTTATCGCCGAAATCTTGCAGCAGGACAAAAAGGACTTTCTGTAGCGTTTGATTTGGCAACACACAGAGGTTATGATTCAGATCACGAACGGGTAGAAGGTGATGTCGGAAAAGCAGGTGTAGCCATCGATTCGATTTTGGACATGAAAATATTGTTCGATCAGATTCCTTTGGATGAAATGTCTGTTTCGATGACGATGAATGGCGCTGTACTTCCTATTTTGGCTTTTTACATTGTTGCTGCTGAAGAACAAGGTGTGAAACAAGAACAGTTGACAGGAACAATCCAGAATGATATTTTGAAGGAATTCATGGTTCGGAAT
>CAIUKX010000466.1 GCA_903899795.1 uncultured Flavobacteriales bacterium | reverse complement strand
GTTAGCCAACTGTGAGAAAGAAAATTTTTCCATCATCAATTCATTGTTCAAAGCAAAATTAGCTTGAACTTCACCATCCACTATCAATGATGGGTGATTGGTATGCAATATTTCCACAGCTTTTGCCATTTTTTCCGAATCTTTTCCTGGTGATGAACCAAAGTTGGAATAACTCAACAAAGCAATTTTCGGAGTAACCTTGAACTTTCGAACCATTTTAGCGACGTTATTCGTCAATTCAGCAATTTGTTCCGCTGTCGGATCTAAATTGATGGTTGTATCTGCTAAAAATAATGGACCTCTTTTCGTTACCAAAATATACATTCCAGCAGCTGTATGAACATCTTTTTGAAGTCCAACTGTTTGAATAACCGGACGAACTACGTCTCTGTAATTTCGAGTCAATCCGGAAATCATCGCATCCGCATCCCCCAATTCGACCATCATCGCTCCAAAGTGATTTCTTTCGCGCATGATCTGCATCGCTTCAAACTCAGTAAATCCTTTTCGCTTGCGTTTTTCAAAGAAAGCTTTACCGTAACGGAGTCTTCTCTCTTCTTCTTCATCCGATTTCGGATCAACGATGGTAACGCTACTGAATTCAAGTGAATATTCTGAAATCAATGCTTCGATTACTTTTCGTTTTCCTAACAATATCGGGAAAGCAACTCCCTCGTCAAGAGCCGTTTGAGCCGCCTTTAATGTTTTGATATTATCTGCTTCAGCAAAAACAACGCGTTTTGGATTACTCTGTGCTTTCGCCGTGATATCACGAATTAATTTATTGTCCAAGCCTAATCGCTTTTTCAATTCCATTTCGTACGCATCCCAATCTTCAATAGGTCTTTTTGCTACACCTGATTCCATTGCTGCTCTTGCCACTGCCGGAGCAACGTAATAAATCAAACGGGGATCCAACGGTTTAGGAATGATCTGATCACGACCAAACAATAGATTTTTCTCTCCATAAGCTTCAATTACTTCTTCCGGAATGGTCTCTTTGGCTAAAGAAGCCAGTGCTTTAACCGCGGCTAATTTCATCGCTTCGTTAATCGTCGTAGCTCTAACATCCAAAGCACCTCTGAAAATATAAGGGAATCCCAAAACATTATTCACTTGGTTAGGATGATCTGATCGACCTGTTGCCATGATAATATCTTTTCTAACAGACATCGCATCTTTGTAGGAAATTTCCGGTTCAGGATTTGCCAAGGCAAACACGATCGGATCTTTCGCCATCGCTTTGATCATGTCTTTCGAAACGATATTTCCTTTGGATAAACCTAAAAATACATCAGCACCTTTGAAGGCATCAACCAATGAGATTTGTTTTTTATGTTGTGCAAAATATTGCTTTTCACTGTCCAAATCGTCACGATCCTGGTAGATCAATCCTTTTGAATCAAACAAAAAGATATTTTCTAATTTCACACCTAGCATCGTGTACAAACGTGCACATGAAATCGCTGCCGCACCTGCACCCGAAACAACAACTTTTACTTTTCCGATCTTTTTTCCGGCCAGTTCAAGGGCATTCAAAAGCGCAGCTGAAGAAATAATCGCCGTTCCGTGCTGATCATCATGCATCAATGGAATATCCAGTTCTTCTTTCAATCTTCTTTCGATTTCAAAAGCTTCCGGCGCTTTAATATCTTCTAGGTTGATTGCACCGAATGTGGGAGAAATAGCCTTTACAGTTTGTATAAAAAGTTCAGGATCGCTAGCATCGATTTCAATATCAAACACATCGATATCGGCAAATATTTTGAATAAGAGTCCTTTTCCTTCCATCACAGGTTTGGAAGCTTCCGGTCCAATATCTCCAAGTCCAAGTACAGCTGTTCCGTTACTGATCACTGCAACAAGGTTTCCCTTCGCTGTGTATTTGTATACATCGTCTTTATTTTCAGCTATTTTTAAGCAAGGCTCAGCCACACCGGGCGAGTATGCTAACGACAAGTCTCGTTGAGAAGAGTAGGGTTTAGTTGGTATTACCTCAATCTTTCCTGGTTTTCCGGAGGAATGGTAATCTAGTGCTTCTTGTTTTCGATTTCTTGACATAATCCTTTATTGTAACCGCCAAAGATACGAAAACTGATGAGACAAAGGCAATGGTTCCGACAGAATTAACGGGTAAATAATTTTAGGTTAAAATTGATACACCGCTTTTCCTGGATCGATCTTCCGAAGGAGAAGCAAGTTCAGATCAAAAAAAATCCGCAACGCCTTATCATAAAGGTGCTGCGGATCATATGCGTTTTGAATTACCCTGACTATTTCGCAGTCAAAGTATAGGTCATTTTACTCGTTGTTGTGGTTGTTCCATTCACATCGGAGTCATCCATCATTAATTTTATTTCTTTGCTTTTCAATTCATCGATAATAAAAGTGATTGTTCCATTTTGGAATCCTTTGATCGTTTCAGTTGTTGAAACACCATTAGTTGTTGACACTGTAGATGTTGTCGATAACATTAAACAAACATTTCAAAATCCGAAACCATAAAATATCGCATAGAGGAATTAGAAAATGACGTTTATGACTTTTCATATTCAAAAAACAAAGCTGAGTTTCGCCAGAAAATTAAAATTTTGAACGATAAACCTTTTGAAGTAAAATCTAGGATTACAACTGAATATATAATCGACAGCCAAAATAAGATCAATTCAAATATTAATCCTCAGGATTTGCCACAAGTTGAAGAACAGCAGTTTTTCACAATTAATGTAAAAGGTGGCAATAATTCAAAAAAGAAGATTTCCTCCCACATCTCCCCTTCTAAAGTGATTTCCTTCTGGCAGCCAGCCTTCAACAATACTTTACTTGCTACCCGCGAATTTGAAAAACGCATGGCTTCCATTCACAACACCTGTGATGACAAAGTGCTAGATGTCTACACCAACAACATCACCAAATCGATGTGTGAAATTGATGAAATGGTCGCAACAATGGGGTACAGTAATTTCAATGATTTTGCAGCCGAACAAGTTGGCCCACTCAACCGCGGGAATGCGCACGCAAAAGGTTTACAACATTTCTATGAAAATGAAATGAAGAAATTGAAGCGAATTGTAGCTATAAACGCAAAACACCAACAAAAATTGCGAAAAAGATGGGATGATGAGGTAAATCACGAACGCAGCAAAGAGCAAAACAGAAGCAGTAATCGAGCTTCCAAAAATTACAAAGAAGAATACGATTTTAACCTCGATAATGTGTACCGCCAATTGGGATTGGAAAAGAAAAAGACACAAGTGTTATTCGGAAAAAGTATTGGTTTCACTGTAAATCAAGCGGGTGTATACAATATCGATAAATATGTGGCTGATGCGACAATTAAACGAAAAAGCACTGTCATCGTTGATCAAACGACTGGAAAAACAGCCAAAATAACGTACAATGCTTTTTCTTTCGAAGTAAATGAGGCTAAAAACTATGGCAAACTCTATGCGTATTTGTTTCCTTCTCAGTTAAATAGTTACCAACGCATTTCCGGACAAGACGGAAAATTCAATTATCCCTTGAACGGCGATATCGAATATCATCTGGCTGTGATCGGTGTTTCTGAAAAAGGATATTTCTACTGCGAAAAGAGAAACTTGAACAAAGGTGATCTCAGAAAATTGGATTTGACCGGCATAAGCGAAACAGATTTCAATCAAAAAATTACTGCCCTAAATGAAAGCCGGGGAATTGTAAAACCAATGGTAATCATCGATGAATTACAGTGGCTGGTAAAAGAACAGAAAAATTATACAGAACAAAAACGACGGAAAGACGAGACAAAATTCAGGGGAATGATTCGGGGAATTATTTTTCCGTGTGAGGATGGGACTGCGGTTTCGGCAATTGGATTGCAACAATAATTTTGAAAACAAAAAGGGACAGGTCGTGACCTGTCCCTACATTTGTATTTAACAACAATATATTATTGATTATCGATTATTTAAATCAAAATATCATTTTTCAAAACGAAAAATATTATGTTTTCAATGAATAATACAAAAAGGGACAATTCATGAATTGTCCCTACATATTTTTTGTCGAAAATAATTTCGTTTTACCCTTTCACCAACGAAACTTTTGCGTCTCCTTCGTTTTCCAAATCGGTTACTAAGGCTTCGACTCCTAATGCTTCGAAAACAATTTCATTCGCTAGAACTTCATTGCAAACGTATTCTTTATTCGCCTTGATCGCCGTTTGAATCAATTCGTTGGTATCTACTTTCAACAAAATGCGATCGGTGATTTCCAATCCTGAATCTTTTCTCAAATTTTGAACACGGTTCACCAATTCTCTGGCAATCCCTTCAGCTCTCAATACTTCCGAAATCGTGATGTCCAATGCGACAGTCAAACCTCCTTCAGTGCTGACTAACCATCCCGGAATGTCTTGTGCCAAAATTTCAAAATCGTTGATGTCTAAGACGATGTTCTCACCTTCAATTTCACCTGTCCATCCGTTATTGGATTCAACTTTGGCGATATCATCTGCCGACATTTGTGCCACAATCGCTGAAATAGCTTTCATTTGTTTTCCGTATTTCGGACCGATTGTTTTGAAATTCGGCTTGATACTTTTCACCAAAACACCGCTTCCTTCTTCCAGTAAACGCAATTCTTTCACATTCACTTCGGAAAGAATTAAATCCTGAACGTGTGTAATGTTATCGGTAAATGTCTTGCTCAATGTTGGAACCATAATGGTTTGCAAAGGTTGACGAACGCGGATTCTTTCTTTCTTACGGATTCCTAAAACCAGGGAAGAAACTCGCTGAGCAATGTCCATCTGCGCTTCTAAATTGCTATCGATCATCGCTGTGTTCAATTTCGGATAATCCGCCAAATGGACAGAGATAACGTTGTGTCGGTTGGTAACAGCATTCAAATCACAAAACAATTGATCCATGAAGAATGGCGCGATCGGTGATCCCAAAATGGAAACAGTTTCCAAACAAGTGTACAAGGTTTGATAAGCAGAAAGTTTATCTTTCGAATCATCACTTTTCCAGAAACGTCTTCTGCACAAACGTACGTACCAGTTCGACAATTGATCCGTCACGAAATCCTGAATCAAACGTCCGGCTTTTGTCGGCTCATACGTTTCGTAGGCTTCATCCACATTTTGAATCAAAGAATGTAGTTGTGATAAAATCCAACGGTCAATTTCCGGTCTTTCATTCAAAGCTACATCCGGTTCAGAATAATCAAAACCGTCAATATTCGCATACAATGAGAAGAATGAATAAGTATTGTATAATGTTCCGAAGAATTTACGCTGAACTTCCGTTATTCCATCCAGGTCGAATTTCAAGTTGTCCCACGGTTGTGCATTCGTGATCATGTACCAACGTGTTGCATCCGGACCGTATTTTTCCAAGGTTGTAAACGGATCAACAGCATTCCCCAAACGTTTCGACATTTTTTGTCCGTTTTTATCCAGTACCAATCCGTTCGAAACAACATTTTTATAGGCAACCTGGTCAAAAACCATCGTTGCAATGGCATGAAGCGTATAGAACCAACCTCTCGTTTGATCCACCCCTTCCGCAATAAAATCTCCCGGAAAACCTTTGTTATCATCAATCAAAGCTTTGTTCTCAAACGGATAATGCCATTGTGCATACGGCATCGCACCCGAGTCAAACCAAACGTCGATCAAATCTGATTCACGTGTCATCGGCTTACCTGAAGCCGAAACCAATGTGATCGTATCAACGTAATTTTTGTGCAAATCAACTTTTGAGTAATTGTCATCCGACATATCTCCTGCAACGAAATCAGCCAATGGATTTTTGTCCATTACACCTGCTTTCACTGCTTTATCACATTCGTTTTTCAATTGCTCAACGGAAGAAATGATAATTCTTTCGTCACCGTCTTTTGTTGACCAGATTGGAATTGGAATTCCCCAGTAACGCGAACGGGAAAGATTCCAATCGTTCAGATTTTCCAGCCATTTCCCAAAACGTCCGGTACCGGTTGATTCCGGTTTCCAGTTGATAGTTTTATTCAATTCCATCATTCGATCTTTCGCAGCCGTAGCTTTGATGAACCATGAATCCAACGGATAATACAAGACTGGTTTATCGGTTCTCCAGCAGTGTGGGTAACTGTGTTCGTACTTCGCTACATTGAATGCTTTATTTTCTTCTTTCAGTTTGATGGCAATTTGTACATCCGCTGATTTATCGGGTGCTTCACCATCGATGTAGTATTCATTTTTGACATACATCCCGGCAAATTCGCCCATTTCAGGACGGAATTTTCCTTGTAAATCAACCAATGGAACCAGATTTCCTTTCTCGTCTTTCACCAACATCGCCGGCACACCCGCTTCAGCAGCTACACGCGCATCATCCGCACCAAAGGTTGGCGCAATGTGTACGATTCCTGTACCATCAGAAGTGGTCACAAAATCTCCACCGATCACTCTGAACGATTGTTCCGGAGTTTCTGCAGGTAATGCATAAGGCAATAATTGTTCATATTTGATTCCTATTAAATCGGAACCCAAACATTCACCGGCTACGAAATAAGGAATTGTTTTATCTCCTTGTGAATAGCTCGCCAATTCAGCCTCATTTTCAACAGCGTTGAACCCTTTTCCGAATTGGTATCCCACCAAATTTTTGGCAAGAATCACATTGATCGGGTCGAATGTATATTGGTTGAATGATTTCACCAAAACATATTCAATTTTCGGTCCTACACACAATGCGGTGTTGGAGGATAATGTCCACGGGGTGGTCGTCCACGCCAAAAAATGCGTCGCATTTTGTAAAGACGTTTCATGAAACGTCTCTACGGAATCCCCGAATGGGGAAACCTGATCCTCCTTCATTTTGAATTGTGCAACAACAGTCGTATCCTTCACATCACGGTAACAACCCGGCTGGTTAATTTCGTGGGACGACAATCCTGTACCCGCTTTCGGCGAATACGGCTGAATCGTATATCCTTTGTAAATCAATTCTTTTTCATACAACTGACCCAACAACCACCAAACGGATTCCATATATTTCGGATCATAGGTAATGTACGGATGTTCCATATCTACCCAATAACCCATTTTCTCAGTAAGATCGTTCCAGATATCGGTGTAACGCATCACCGTTTTTTTGCATTCTTTGTTGTAATCTTCCACCGAAATTTTCGATCCGATGTCTTCCTTCGTAATGCCTAATTCTTTTTCAACGCTCAATTCGATCGGAAGACCGTGTGTATCCCAACCGGCTTTACGTTTTACCTGAAATCCTTTCAAGGTTTTATAACGACAGAAAATATCTTTAATGGAACGAGCCATAACGTGGTGAATACCAGGCAATCCATTAGCAGATGGCGGACCTTCGAAAAACACAAAAGGTTTGTTCCCTTCTCGAGTAGAAATTGATTTTTCAAACACATTTTCGTTGTTCCACTTTTCCAATACGGTTTGTGCCACATTCGGCAAATTCAATCCTTTGTATTCCTGATATTTCTGACTCATTATGCTGTAAAATTTTGCGAGGGACAAAGATAGTAATAAAGACGCAAGACTGCAAGACGCAAGACATTAGACTCATAATTGATTGATCCTTTATGAAAGGCAATTAGGATATAAAAAACAACCAAATCAGGAACTTTATTTTTTAGATTCACCAAATTTTGTCTTAGAATCTTGAATCTTGTGGTCTTGAATCTATTATAGACTACAAGACGCAAGACTACAAGAGATAAGACTCAAGATCAGTTAATCCTTTAGGAAAGGTTATTGGATATTCAAAACAGCTAAATCGGGAACTTTATTTTTTAGACTCCCCGAATTTTGTCTTAAACCGCAAAGCAGCATCGAAGATAATCTTGAGTCTTTCAGTCTTGAATCTCCTCCTTTTCATTACAAATTTTCTCCTATTCATTAAAATTGAATGAAATCGTGAACAATGAATCAGGCTGGAACGATTAGCCTGGTCTTTTTTGCATTACATTTGAAAGAAATTTCAATTTGACTATGGGTCATAATAATGCCATGCTTTGGGTTTTGATCGTTCTCATTCTACTGTTGGGATATTCGACGTATTACTGGTGGTCGAAATTGAAAAAGGCCGAAAAGCGAAAAGAAGATCTCGAGTCAAAATTTGAGGTACTGGAAAACAAAGTAAACACGATGCAACTCGAGACGCTGGAATACCGGCTGAATCCTCATTTGTTTAAAAACATTCTCAACTCGATTCAGTCACATGCGTATCAAACATTTTTTGCACTCGATAAACTTGCCAATGTATTGGATTACATCCTCTACGAAAGCAGAAACGGAAGAGTCACTCCCAAAGAAGAAATCGAATTTGCCCACAACCTCATCGAAATCAATAAAATTAAAATCAGTCCGCTGTTTGAATTGAAAGTGAAAACCAAGGTCAACGAAAATGAACCGCTTTACCACCAAAAATTATTAGCTCCGTTGATTTCAGTTGACCTGATCGAAAACGCGTTCAAACATGCCGATCTACAAAGTCCGGATGCTTTCATCGCTATTTCTTTCGAATTTAAAAATGATACTTTTTACCAAACGGTTTCCAATAAAATTTCGACAACTTCTCCGATTAAAAAAGAAAGAAGCGGCATTGGAACTGAAACCATGGAGCAACGTTTGCAAATCATTTACAAGAACCATTTCAAACTGGAGAAATTTCGGGAAGGAGACGTTTTTATTTCACACTTAACAATTAATTTATTTGACTACAAAGCTGAAATGCTTGCTGCTAGATGACGAGCTTCCGGGACTGACATACCTGAAAATGCTCTGTGAACAAATTCCCGAACTGGAAGTTGTAAAGGCATTCAACAACCCTGAAGTTTTTCTGAAAGAAATTGATTCTCTGGAATTCGACCTTTGTATCCTTGATATCGAAATGCCGGGAATGAGTGGTCTGTCCGTCGCGAAATTGTTAAATGGAAAACCCGTCATTTTTACCACAGCTTATAAAGAATATGCCATCGATGCTTTCGATTTGAATGCCATTGATTACATCCGCAAACCGGTTCAAAAAGAACGACTGGAAGTGGCTATCCAAAAAGCAATCATCCGAATTGAAAAGCAACTGCAGAAAGTGAAAAATTTCATTTCACTAAATTCGGACAAAGGTCGCGTATCGCTGTATTTCGATCAATTGCTCTATGTAACAATTTCAGAATTCGACAGCAGGGACAAACTGGCCATCCTGGAGAATGGAAGTAAATTCGTCCTAAAAAACATCTCTTTCGAAAAGTTACTGCTCGATTTGCCGAAATCTAAATTTTGCAGAATCAACAAAAAAGATGTGATTGCACTGAAAATTGTGCAGCATTATACGGCCGATGAAGTCACCACAGGAATTCAACTTCCTTCCGGAAAATCACTTACATTGCCTTTGAGTGAAGTCTATAGAAGCGAGTTCATTGAGAAAATCCGATTCTAGAAAACTATCTGAAATTATTTTCAAAATAACAGACTTACCCTTTCAAAATGATAGGGTTTGATTCTTGCTTTGAAACATCCAAAAATATTAAACACTTTATTTTAAGTAAGTTATAGCGTATTTATGATTTCGGTATACCGTTTGACTTATCAATCGAAAATTAAATACTAAGATGAAAGATAAGCCCAAACCCACAATTTACGCGCAAATGCAACGATTTGCAGACATTACTAAAACTTCCTTAAAAGAGGGTAATCTGGAAAGAGCCAGACACTGCGCCATCATAGCTGAGGAAATATTTAACAACGGCACAAGTGAAGTTAAAAATATCGTGGAAAACGTATATGTTTTTTCGGTTACCAGTTTCATGGAACTTAAAAACTATAAGGTTGAAAGTATATTTGCTGCCTCCTTGTTATCTGTTTACATTCATCAAATCAATACTTCCGGAGTATAATTTTGATTAACTTCTGGGAGCATAACAAATAATACTAACACCAACGAGTGCAATAACTGCACCGATGATATCGTATTTATCCGGCTGAAAATTATCAAATTTATAGCCCCACAACAAAGACATTACAATGAATATTCCTCCATAAGTAGCATATACACGCGCAAAATTAGCAGTTTGCCACGTGGCAACAATTCCATATCCAATCAGAATAATTCCTCCTACAACAGCATACCAAACGGGCTTTTGTTCTTTAATCGAAAGCCAGATCAAATAACCTCCTCCTATTTCACAAAGTCCTGCGATAAAGAAAACAAACAGGGATTTTACGATTGCCATACTTTAAAAATCTAGGCAACTGGTAACTGAAAAAAGAAAGTGGTTCCTGAACCCAATTCACTTTTTAAACCGATTTGTCCGTTTTGTGCGATGATAAATTCTTTTGCAATGGCTAAACCTATTCCAGTACCATTTTTATTGTTGCCCGGTATTTGAAAAAATTTGTCGAAAATCTTATCCTGATATTTCGGATCAATTCCTTTTCCAAAATCCTGAACGGAAAACTCCACGAAACCTGATTTTTTATGAACAGCTATTTTTATTTTTTCATTTTCAGGTGAATAACGAATTGCATTACTCAATAAATTGACCATCACCCAGGCATTTTTCTCCAGATCGGCATTCACTTTCGGCAACTTTTCTTCGATTTCCAGCTGCAATTCAATTTCCTTTTGATCCGCCTGAAATTTCATTGCATCAATCGCATAATCAATGATCTCCTTTGCATCCACTTTTTGTAAATTCAGCTGAATTCTTCCGGTTTCGACCTGCGCCATATTCAGTACTTCACTCGTAATTTTCAGCAAACTCTCCGAATCATCTTTGATGTGTTGTATCAATTGTTTTTGTTCTTCGTTCAATTCACCTACCCGACTGTCTTCCAATAGTTTTGAACTTAATTTAATAGAAGCAATCGGTGTTTTCAATTCATGGGAAATAGTGGCAATGAAATTTGTTTTCGCCAAATCCAATTCCTGAAATTCCGTGATGTTTTTCAAGAGGATTACCTTCCCGATCGGTTTGTCATCGGAAACAATAGCAATATTTTCTTTGGTAAAATAACTCTCTTTTCCATCCGCAAAAATTTTGATCGGCGCAACGGAGGTATCTGCCCCCAACAAAAGTCGCATCAAGTCATTTTTTACAGCAATATCGGGTGCATACATCCCGACAATGTCTTTTTCATTGAGTCCGAGTAACTGTTCAGCCTGGATATTTACAAACAGAATAATTCTTTGTTCATCAATCCCGATAATGGCATCTTTCATGTTATTGATAATGGTGTCAATCCGTGTTTTCTCGAACATGATTTTTGCAAGGTTACTACTTTCATAGTGTTCCAGTTTCTTAGCCATCGAATTGAACGCATCTGCCAATTCACCAAATTCATCATTGGATTTAAAATGAATCCGCTCGTGGTAATTTTTATCGGCGATCTGCTTGATACTTTCTGTCAAACGTTTGATTGGATTTGCGATATAACCCGGAAAATTGATGATAAATGTAAAGACGATCAAAAAACAAACTCCACCGATGATTCCGATATAAGTCAATACTCTTTCGGCTGTGGCTTGCGCCTGATTGTTTTTGCGCAAAATAGCCTGCAGATTCAAATCTGTAATCTTGTATAATATTTTTTTCAGTTTGGTGATTTTGATTGGAGAAAGATGCGTTCTCTTCAAAGCGATGAATTCATCTCTCAATTCTTCCGTATATTCTTTCTCCCCGATTTCCGTGATATTGTGTTCTTGGCGTTTTAAGCTCCGTTCAAAAGAATGCATAAATGTCAATGTATCTCCGTCAAAAGAATCAATACTTTGCAACATCGCTTTGGTCTGTTGAATGGAAACATAATTATCTTTTAAAATTTCCTTTGATTCGGTTGCAATGCGGTGAATATAGACGGCTCCGACTGTGCCCACCAATATGATGACCGCAAATAAAAAGCCGAGTCCCAAACTCAATTTCGTTTTAATTTTTATCTGCATTATGAAAGGATTATCAGATCCATGTCAGATCCGGTGAATTTTATTAATAATTGATCTATGATGGTATTGCTGAGAATTGATTTGAATAAACTGAACTGAGGTTTACCGACACAAATTGTTGTGACTTTCTTTTCTTTCGCCACTTCAAAAATGGCAGATGCCACACTTTTATTTTTTACCTGAACCACCTCTGCTCCCAATTCGGTTGCCAGCTTGAAATTATTGATCAGGTGACGCTGCTTCGCCAAAGGAATTTTATCGTTATCCTCCGATGGTGTCATCACATAGAGAACTTTCCATTTTGAATTATAGTACGATGCCAAACGTGCCGTTTTCCGAATCACTCTTTTGGCAGATTCGTCGTTGGAACTGATACATGCCAAAAATTTCTCGACCCGCAACTTGGAAGGAGCCAAAACTTCAGACTCAATTTTCCGTTCGACCTGAGAAGCTACCTCTTTTAAAGCCAACTCTCTTAACTGGAGAATTTTTTCTGATTGAAAAAAGTTTTTCAGTGCAGTTTCCACTTTGGATTCATGGTAAATCTTCCCTTCTTTCAATCGATTGATCAGTTCATCTGAATTTAAATCGATATTGACTACCTCATCCGCCATTTTCAGAACATGATCTGGCACTCTTTCCTGAACTTCAATTCCTGTAATTTTTTGAATTTCACCGTTCAAACTTTCAATGTGCTGGATGTTGACTGCGCTGATGACATTAATTCCGTGATTCAATAACTCCTCGACATCCTGCCAGCGTTTTTCATTTTTGGAGCCAGGTGTATTCGTATGCGCCAATTCATCGACAATAACGACCTCCGGATGTGCGTTGATAATCGCTGGAACGTCCATTTCTTCTAGCTCTTTCCCCTTGTAAAATACTTTTTTACGCTGTACAAAAGGTAAACCATCCAACAGTGCATGTGTCTCTGCTCTGTTATGTGTCTCTATAAAACCGATTTGAACATTGATTTTATTTTTCAAAAGACTATGAGCTTCCTGCAGCATGCGGTATGTCTTACCCACACCGGCACTCATACCAATATAAATCTTGAATTTTCCTTTCTTTGATTTTTGAATCAAATCGAGGAAATACTCCACATTTTTTTCTTTTTCTTCTTCCTCAGACATAACTTATTCTCTTTGCAAAGCAATATTATTTGACGACTTCACAATCAAAGGTGTTTTTTCTACCACAACATTACTGTAATCCAAACCGTATTCTTTTTCGTCAGCCAAACTGAATTTTTTCAGAAAGAAGTAGATTTTTAAAATAAAGTCTGTTCGATACGATAACTCGTTTTCAAAACTCAGAAAACTTTGCATGACAACAAACCTGAAATCACCGGTAATGTTATGTTTATTTAAAGATGCATAACGACTTTCAATACAGATTTCCTTGTTGTGCACCATTTCTTCAACCACCTTTTTGAAGAGCAGATTGACCCTCGGAGCAATTTTGAATCCTAACTTAAAGGTCACCCAAACGATATCTTCAGAAGCAATAATTTCTGTTTTATAAGTCATTGTATACGGCTCATCCACTACATCGATGTGCACGAACCAGTATAAATCTGCGCGTTTCGGCTGGCCGTATACAATGGAATCGATGATTCTTTTTTCAATCATTTTACTTTTTCCGGATGATGTGAGATACACCAAATTGGTAGCATATTTCGGAATACTTTCATCCGTACTCAACTCTTTCAAAACTGGAATATATGGCTCCAGCTTTACCATTTTTTGAAGTTTCTTTTTGATTTCAGTTGCCCTGAACCATACATACATGATGGCAAATATGATCAAACCCAGAAGTAATGTAACCCAACCACCGTGCATGAATTTTTTCAGATTGGCGATCAGGAAAGCTCCTTCAATCGTCACAAAAACAAACAACAGTGAAAATACAGCTACACGATTTACTTTTTTGACATAGAGATAAAAACTCAATAAAATGGTTGTCATCAACATGGTGAGTGTAACCGATAATCCGAAAGCGGCTTCCATATTTTTCGATTCTCTGAAATACAAAACAACAGCACAACATCCGAACATTAATAACCAGTTGATGGAAGGAATATACAATTGACCTTTTACATCCGAAGGAAATATTACTCGCAGTTTTGGCCAAATGTTTAAACGAATTGCTTCAGCCACCAAAGTAAACGAACCACTAATCAAGGCCTGTGATGCTATGATTGTAGCCATTGTTGCGATTGCAATAGCCGGAAAAATGAACCAAACCGGAACCAAACCAAAAAACGGACTTACACCAATTTCAGATAATTTTATTCCTGTATGTTCCAATAACCATGCTGCCTGACCAAAGTAGCACAACACTAAACAGATTTTTACATATAACCAGCTTATTTGAATGTTTTTACGGCCACAATGTCCCAAGTCGGAATACAAAGCTTCCGCTCCGGTTGTACATAAGAAGACACCTCCCAGCAACCAAAAACCACCCGGATGTTCCGTTAATAATTGAAAAGCATAATACGGATTCAATGCTTTAAAAACCGATGCATTTCCTGTTAATTCACCGATTCCAAGTAAACCTATCATCGTAAACCAGATCATCATGATCGGACCGAAGACTTTCCCGATGAATGAAGTCCCTTTCCGCTGAATTAAAAACAAGGCAACGATGATGGATAACACAATCGGAATGACCGGAAGATCCGGAAAATGAGGTTTCAAGCCTTCAATAGCTGATGAAACCGAAATCGGTGGTGTGATAATACTGTCTGCCAATAAAAAACTCCCTCCGGCTATCGCGGGAAAGAGCAACCATTTTTTGTGTTTTCGAATCAGTGTATACAGGGAAAAAATTCCTCCCTCTCCTTTGTTGTCAGCCCTCAAAGTAATAAATACATACTTTAAAGTTGTTTGAAAAAACAAGGTCCAAAAAATTGCTGAAACTCCACCTAAAGCCAACAGTTCAGTAATTTCTTGTTCGCCGATAATTGCCGTATATGTATACAACGGAGAAGTTCCGATATCACCGAATACAATTCCAATTGAAACAAGAAATCCGGCAAAAGAGAGTTTTTTTAAATTGATGTGCGACATGCTGATTTGTTTTTTATCCGACCTGTGAAAAGCTATAGCGAATGTAAGAACATAAATAATGCAAAAAGCTTGTTTTGAACAAAAGTCCAAAACAAGCCTCTTCATTTTTGATGATTACAATCTGAATAAAACAGCAAAAATGATTCTGTTTTCAGCTTTTACAAGGTCAGGTCTCCAATCTGCTGGTAATACAGTTGTTGTATATCCTGTTGGTGATGTCACACCCCCGGCACCAGCAAAATAATTTACACTCGCCTGTCTGTGAACTAATTCTACTCTGAAAGTAATGTGTTCGTTCGGCATCAAGTCAAGATTTGTTGAACAATCGAATCCTTCAAAAGGGTCTCCAGGATTAGCACTAAACGGAAATGCTCCTGCCGTCGTCGTCGGATTAGCTGGATTCGGAAGCGGACTTGCTTGTCCTGTTGGATATAAAACCAAATAACGTCCCGGATTGTTCATATAACCTCCACCAAAAGTCCAGGCAGCTTTGTTTTTCGCAAACCAGATTCGGTTGTAAAACATCACGCTGGCAAAAAATTGTGCAGGACCTTTTACTGGATCACTTTTCATTCCGTTCACGCCTCCACCTTTTTCAAAACCGTAATCAGCTGTTAATGAGAAAGCCATTTTGGTAATTCCTCTTGAATGAGGTCGGTTAAAATATCTCACCAATAAACTGTTATCGGAATGGAATCGTTTACGATCCGGAAGTCCTGCAGCATCTGCTCCATAATAATCATTTGTCAGCATTTTTACATTTTCATTCGGACACCAGGTAATGTTACCACCAATTCCCGGTTGGTGATTGAACATCCCGTAACTTTGCCATCCGTTGATCAACCATGGTTCGATTTTCAATTTTTTATTGACAAAAATCTGAATTCGCATCCCGTTGAAAAACCAAGGTGTATTATCTGATGTAAAAGAAGCTTGATACTCCCAGTTTTCAACCTGATAATAGGAATTCAATCCGACGTAGGACATGAACATCCCTGCATCTACGTTGATACCATGCAATACATTAAAGTGATAACCGGCATTTCCTTCCGCCAGGTAACGGTAAACATCTGCCAATTGGTACTGGCCTTTGTATGGACTGAAATCATTACGCGGAATAACAGTTGAACGGGTTCCAAACTGCGTAACGATATGTGCTCTTGCATTTTTATAATTGAAATCTCCACCCAAATGCACAGCAGAAATTTCCATCTCATTGTTTCTCGCCAAAGCGGTAGAACCAACAACTGTATTGTCATTCGGATTGTTATATGAATGTGTATAGTTAACATCCACCATTACTGTAGGTGTGAAATATTTTCCTGCCAAAGTCGGTGTTGATCTTCGGTCTCCACCATTGAGCCAGGTCATATCCATTCCTTGTAAAGGTTCACCTTTTTGTTTATCCAACCACAAGGTTGTGTCTTCTTGCGCATGTGCTAGAAATCCGGTTGAGATAACTGCTAAACTGAGTACTAGTTTTTTCATCTTAATTAATTGTTTTTTTAATCGACATTGAATTGACCAATACAATGCCATTTTTTTGTTTTGGTTTTTAAATTGTTGTTATACTGTTTTTTACCTTTTATTTATGCTTTTTACATGATTCATAAACCCTTTCAAAATGAAAGGGTTTATCGTTTTGAAAAGATTATAATTCATCCAACGCAAGATTCAATTTCAGAACATTCACTTTTTCAGGACCAAAAATTCCTAACAAAGGTTTTTCAATCAATTGATCGATGAGCTGATTGATTTCTTTTTCACTTTTACCTCTTTCCATAGCAATTCTTGAAACTTGGATTCTAGCACTCTGAACAGAAATGTTAGGATCCAAACCGCTTCCGCTTGCCGTTACCAAATCACTCGGAATTTCTGATTTGTGAATTGTTGGATTATCAATTAAAAAGGTATCTATTCGCGCTTGAACTATTGCCAGGTATTCGACATTTGAAGGTGCTTTGTTCGAACCTCCCGATCCGGCAGCGTTGTAATCACAATTGGAAGGACGTCCTTGAAAGTATTTCGCTTCCGTGAATTTTTGTCCGATATTAGCGTAACCGACTACCGATCCTTTCCTTAGGATCTTTTCTCCTCCCCCATTTCCGGGCGACATCCATCCGAAAACGGTGATCAACAGCGGATAAAAAACCGAACAAATCAAGATTAGAATTCCAGTCAGTTTTAACGATGGTAAAATGTATGTTTTCATTTCTATTTACGTATTAATTAAAAGAATAAACCAACGAACAAGTCAATCAATTTGATCCCGACAAATGGGACAATGACACCACCGAGACCATAAATTAGCAGGTTTCGTCTCAACAATGCACTTGCCCCGATCGGTTTGTATTCAACTCCTCTCAATGCCAATGGAATCAAAATCGGGATAATGATTGCGTTAAAAATAACCGCCGATAAAATTGCACTTTCAGGACTGTGCAGATGCATAATGTTTAATCCTTGTAAAGCTGGAATCGAGCTGATAAACAAAGCCGGAACAATCGCAAAATATTTGGCGACATCATTCGCAATCGAAAATGTAGTCAATGTTCCCCGCGTGATCAATAATTGTTTTCCAATTTCGACAATTTCAATCAACTTGGTCGGATCGTTATCCAAATCGACCATATTCCCTGCTTCTTTTGCAGCCTGTGTTCCACTGTTCATAGCTACACCTACATCCGCCTGCGCAAGTGCCGGAGCATCATTGGTTCCGTCGCCCATCATCGCCACCAGTTTACCCAGCTTTTGTTCGTTCTTGATGTAGTTCATTTTATCTTCCGGTTTTGCTTCCGCGATAAAATCGTCAACACCTGCTTTTTCCGCAATAAATTTGGCTGTCAAAGGATTGTCACCCGTCACCATTACAGTTTTAACTCCCATTTTTCGTAAACGGTCAAATCGTTCACTAATACCCGGTTTGATAATATCCTGTAACTCAATCACACCAATGATTTTCTCATTTTCAGAAACAACCAACGGAGTACCACCGTTACCGGAAATTTCTTTCACCTTCTGATCCGTTTCAGAAGGAAAAGGGTTTCCGGCCTGACGTGCAATTGCCGCAATGGAGTCAAAAGCACCTTTTCGAATACGTTTACCATTCGCCAGATCAATTCCACTGCATCGTGTTTCTGCCGTAAACTTGATAAATGTTACATCTTTTAAAGCCTCATCTGTCGGTTGTGTTTTTGCTCCCAAATGTTTCGCCAATTCAATGATCGACTTTCCTTCTGGAGTTTCGTCCGAGAAAGAGGAAAACACACAACTTGCCATAAATCCTTCCAATTCAATACCCGGTGCTGGATAAAAGTGCGTTGCTTTTCTGTTACCGATGGTGATCGTACCTGTCTTATCTAAAAGAAGAACATCAATATCTCCAGCCGTTTCGACAGCTTTTCCTGATTTTGTAATCACGTTCGCCCGCAATGCCCGATCCATTCCTGCAATTCCGATCGCTGAAAGCAAACCGCCAATCGTTGTCGGAATAAGACAAACAAACAAAGAAATTAATGACGCAATGGTTATAGGTGTGTTCGCATAATCGGCAAATGGTTTCAACGTAACACACACGATAATAAATACGAGCGTGAATCCCGCCAAAAGAATGGTCAAAGCAATTTCATTCGGTGTTTTTTGGCGACTTGCACCTTCTACTAGTGCAATCATTTTATCTAAAAACGATTCTCCCGGTTCAGTTGTTACCCGAACAATAATTCTATCACTTAAAACGGTTGTCCCACCTGTTACCGAACTTTTATCACCACCAGCTTCACGAATTACAGGAGCACTTTCTCCTGTTATTGCCGATTCATCAATCGTTGCCAAACCTTCGATAATTTCACCGTCAGTAGGAATAATATCTCCTGCTTCACAATAGAACAAATCTCCCTTTCTCAATTGAGAAGAAGAAACTAGAATGATATTTTCAGCATCCGTTTTTCCTTGTTCTTTTATCTTTTTTGCCGGAGTTTCTTCTCTTGTTTTCCGCAAAGATTCTGCTTGTGCTTTTCCTCTAGCTTCCGCAATTGCCTCAGCAAAATTTGCAAACAACAGTGTCAACAATAGAATTAAAAAGACCACCAAGTTATAGGCAATACTTCCCTGTGAACCATCATTGTTGAACATTATAGCGATAGAAACGATCAACATAACGGCTGTTCCGATTTCCACCGTAAACATGACCGGGTTTTTGATCATCATTTTGGGATTCAATTTGATGAACGATTGTTTCAAAGCCTCGGAAATGAGGTCTTTCTGAAACAACGATTTATTTTGAGTTGCATTCATACTACTTTACTATTTGGGATGATACAAGGTGAAATATTCAGCTAATGGACCTAGCACTAAGGCTGGGAAAAAGGCAAGTGCTGCCAGAATCATAATGACTGCATAAGTCATGATTCCAAATGTTCCGGTATCGGTTCGTAAGGTCCCCGTGGATTCCGGAATGTATTTTTTCTTCGCTAAAATTCCTGCTATAGCAACCGGACCGATAATCGGTAAAAACCGTCCGAGGATTAAAATAAAGCCTGTGGAAACATTCCAAAACCAGTTGTTATCGCCTAGACCTTCAAAACCACTTCCGTTGTTGGCCGCACTCGATGTATTCTCGTACAACATTTCCGAAAAACCATGGTAACCCGGATTGTTTAACCAACCAACTGAAGGATCTTTTGTAAAAACATAGGTCGAGATAGCAGTGCCAACCAAAATCAGGAAAGGATGAAGCAAAGCAATAATGGTCGCAATTTTCATTTCCCTAGCTTCAATTTTTCGACCGAGAAATTCAGGGGTTCTTCCAACCATTAAACCGGAAATAAAAACGGCAATGATGATGAAAATATAGTAGTTCAGAATTCCAACACCACAACCTCCGTAAAAGGCATTGGTCATCATTCCCAACAATTGCATTGTACCCGAAACAGGCATCGAACTATCGTGCATTGAGTTCACTGATCCGGTAGAAATAACCGTCGTTACAATACTCCAATAAGCCGAAGCATGGGAACCGAAGCGAACTTCTTTTCCTTCCATACTTCCATGGCTTTGGTCAATTCCCATCTGAGCAATCGCAGGATTTCAGTGTGATTCGGCAATGATGGTCGGAATCAGAAATGCAAACATCCCAATGGTCATTACACCAAAAATCACATACGACATTCTTCTGCGTTTGAGGTAATAACCCAAAGCAAAAATGAATGCAATTGGTAAGATCACTTGCGAAATCATTTCCACCATATTGGAAAAGTAATTTGGGTTTTCCAATGGGTGAGCCGAATTCGCTCCAAACCAACCACCACCGTTTGTTCCGATGTGTTTAATAGCAACCATTCCTGCAGCAGGGCCACGGGAAACTTGAACCTCATCTCCCTGAAGATTTGTGATTGTATCTTTTCCGTCAAAGCTGGTTGTTGTTCCACTGAAAGTTAAAAGTACAGCGACAACAATACTCAAGGGTAACAAGATTCGTGTAATGGATTTTAGGAAAATGGAAAAGAAATTACCCAACCCTTCTTTGGCATTTTCCTTCATTGCATTTAGTACAACAATCAGCGCTGCAATTCCTGTCGCTGCGGAAACGAATTGCAAAAATGTAATGACTCCCAATTGCGTCAAATAGGTCAAACCTGATTCTCCAGACTAATGCTGCAAATTACAATTCACCATGAAACTGATGGCGGTATTGAAACTTAAATCGGGACTCATGGATGGATTTCCGTCCGGATTTAAAAATAAACTTCCCTGTGTCAGTAACATCACAAATGCATAGACAAACCAAAGCATATTGATCGATAACAAAGCAATCAGATGCTGTTTCCAATTCATTTCTTTGGATGAATCAATCCCACAAATGCGAAAAATGAAATTTTCTACCGGACTGATAAAATCTAAAAATGTTTTT
>CAIUKX010000465.1 GCA_903899795.1 uncultured Flavobacteriales bacterium | reverse complement strand
TGAAAATCATAGGGATCTGACCATGATGGATAGTTGCTGAGGATTTTGCTGCGAATCAAGTATTGATGTGAAGTGGCATCGGATGAGTTGTAGGTATAACGTCTGGTGACAATCAAATTATTTCGTTCACTGTACTGATGTTGATTTCTTCGAGTCTCTTTTTCAGTCCACGATCCGGATGGTAAGTCAGATGCATAGAAACCCTCTTTCACTTTAATAGAAAGGTCTGTTCTAATGGATTCAGAATGTGGTCCGCTTTTCAATCCTTCCTGAAAAGTGGTAATGGTAATTATCGTATCTGGAATTAGTTCATTTCGAATGATAGTCAGTCTTTCAAGATCATAAATTGATCCGTCAAAGTAATTGATTTCTTTCAGTTTCCATTCCCCATTTTTCAGTCCATTTTTGTAGGTTCCTTGTTTCAAGGTATCACCTTTCAGATTGAACCAAGCTGCTTTTCCATGCAGAACACTGTTTTGAATCGAGAAAATTCCGGCTATTTTGTTCTTTTCTATGATGATTTTTCCTTTCGAATTACCAGAAACAAAATTCTCGTAATATTGCACGTAACTTCCATTCGGTAGGCTATCTAAACTTGGAACGATATCCTCTTCAAATGTGTAAGTCGGTTCAAAATAGGAGAGAAAATTTCTTTGAATTGCTTTTTTGTAGCGGAAACCTCTGTGTTGAAAGCTGAAAATACGTCTGTAGAAACGTTTGTCTTTTCGGATTTCTTTTTTTAAATCCTTGGTTTCTTTTTGATCCAATTTAAGATCCTTGGTCGCGAAATCAAAAAATGTCTTAGAGTAGTTCACTTTTTTCAAGCCGTATTTGTATTCATGATGTGGATACATTTTCATTTTGTGCGGGTACACAAAATAATTCACTCCATTGATCACAACCTTTTCAGGAGATGATTGGCTGTAGACGCAGTTGGAGATAAAAAGAATCAGGAAAAATGAAAGTAATAGTGAGGTGCGGTTTTGCATAGTATGTTGTTAGTGATTCAAAAGTACGAAAGATAACGAAAAATTGGACTATAATTGCTTTGTCTTAAAGCAATAATTAGATTGGTGTGGGATCGAACAATCTTATTGGTTTAACTGGAGTATGGAAAAATACTTTCGCTTTTGATATTCTTTTTTTAACATGTACTTAATCTGACCGAGTTAACTTGCGACCTGAAAAATCGAAGTACCCTGATGATTAAGTTTATTTTTTTACTCGCTTCAATTCTTGTTTTATTTTCGTTGAATAGCTGGAAAAAAAATGATGTTTATGTAAAATTTAAACCTCTGGCACGCGAATATATTTTGTCAGAATTGAGTCTTTTGTCTCAAACAATTGACAAGTCTTTGGCTTCTTTTGGTGATAGTTTGGAACTTGTGACCTATTATCATGAAGGCCGGAAACATTACAAGCACCTTGAATTTTTTCTCGAACAAGTTACTCCGGGTCAGGCGAAATACTATATAAATGGCCCTTTGGTTCCAAAGTATTTGTTAGAATCAGAGGCGAAAATGGTTCCTCCTCATGGATTCCAGAAGATTGAATCCATACTTTTTGCTGAAGGGATAACGAACAACGAAGAAGTATTAATGGAGGAGTATCAACAATTGAAAAGTGTCGTATTCCAATTGGAAAACTATTTCAAAACCGTTCAGTTGGCAGATATTCTTGTGTTTGAAATGTTTCAATTGGAATTGTATAGAATCGCATCGATGAATCTCAACGGTTATGATGCTACCATAACCAAAACCAATATCCAGGAAACGGTGTGGGTTTTGGAATCTATGAAAGGTTTATTAATTCGCTATACAGATGACAGTCAAGTTGATATTAGAGCGAAAATTAATAGTCAATTTAGTAAATCCATCGACTATTTGAATAAACATCAAAATTACGATTCATTTAATCGAATTTTTTTTATCACGCTACATATTAATTCGTTGAATAAATTGATTCGAAATTTTCATGCTTCGTTGTGGCCCGAATGGTCTGATAAGAGACAAGCTTTGAATCTAAATTCCTCCAATTTATTCATTAAGGAAAGCTTCAATACGCGTTTCTTTTCGTTGTTTTTCGAAGATACTCTGAACAATAAGTTGAAAGCTGACTTAGGGAAAATATTGTTTTTCGATCCGATCTTATCAGGAGACAATAAAAGGGCATGTGCGAGTTGTCACCAACCGGACAAGGGATTTACTGATGGATTTGAAAAAAGTCTCGCTTTTGATCAAAATGGAGTGGTGGCGAGAAATGCACCGACCTTACTAAATGTATTATTTCAAAAAACCTTTTTTTACGATGGAAAGGCTCTTCAACTGGAACAGCAAGTTTTTGATGTAATGCATAACAAAGCGGAGATGAATTCCAATTTGGAAGATGTCGTGAAGAAACTTCAAAAAAGTTCAGAATATCAAAAACTGTTCAAAGTGGCATTTGAGAATCCCAAAGAAGCTGTGATTTCAGTTTCAGCGATTCAAAAAGCTTTAGTAGAATACGAAAAAACTTTGATTTCATTGGAATCACGATTTGATCAATTTTTGAAAGGGAATACCAAAGCATTGTCGAGACGGGAAAAAAATGGATACAATGTATTTGCCGGCAAAGCCTTATGCGGGAGTTGTCATTTTTTTCCGCTTTTTAATGGGACTGTACCTCCGCTTTTTAATGATTCAGAATATGAAATTATAGGTACTTCCTCCACAAAAGAAAACAAAGCATTGGATGAAGATTTAGGGCGGTTTGCAGTTACAAAAATGGCTGAACATAAATTTGCTTTCAAGACACCAACCGTTCGAAATATTACAGTCACAGGACCATACATGCACAATGGAAAATATTCGACACTAGAGGAAATTGTTGATTTCTACCAAAAAGGTGGAGGTGTAGGTTTCGACTACAAATTAGAGAATCAGACCTTACCATTTGATTCTTTAACTATTTCTAAGCGAGAAAAGAAAAATATTGTTTTGTTTTTAAAAACGTTGACAGATACAGTTGGATTAAATCCGGCAAAATTTACTCTTCCAAAATTCGATTCCGAACCAGCTTGGAATAAACGAGTTTGGGGTGGTGAATATTAAAGCTGTTTTCGAGGTGTTTTTATCTGATTACAACCGTCAAATTTCTTTGTTCTCCTGTTTCTTCGATCATTGTTAGCGAATAAAATCCTTTTGCCAGTTGTGATGCATTGATTTGATAAGTTTGAACCGGTTCTTTTGTTTCCATTCGATACACTTCTTTTCCCATCAAGTCAAAAACAGCGATGGATTGAATAGGATTCACACTTTTTATGATTACATTATTTTCATCGTAAAGCACTTTCGAGGTTGATTTGCTTAACGCATCGAGACCGACGTTGGATGTGACGCAGGGAGTGAAGTTGGAAGTGGCAAAATAAGATACTCCAATATTGGTCATATCAACATTTGGTATCGTTATTTTTTCGCCGAAAATATCGGTTACCCGCACATCTGCAATTGTCACATTGTTAGGTGTGAAACTAGCTGCCGTCCAGCCGTTATAACTTTGTCGTGTCATTGCATTCCAGATACCACTGATTAATACTTCCACGGAATCAATAGGGTTGACTGAACGATGGATGGTGTAGTTCAAATACCACGGATTACTGCCTGTTGCTTGGGTAAGTTCCAAAGGATATGATGCTAAAGGACAACTGACTACTTTCCAGGTTACTGTTCCCGTGCCAAGATTAGCATTCCCGACGATGGCTTCAAAAGCCGCTTGATTCATATCGAGGGCATTTGTTCCAAGTGAGTTTCCTTCATCTACCACATAAACAATTTGTTGTCCCAATGTACCGGAAACTTGAAGGCATGCACCACACATTGCAGCTGTATTGTACTGGGTTGAATTGACTGCGCAGATATAGGTTAAATTTTCTGAAGTTGGGAAAGAACAGGCTCCAGGTGCACTTCCTGCAGTACTATAATAAGTTGCTGTGCCTGTATATGTCTGACTCGGACAATCGGATTGACCTAAGATAACAGGACAAGAAGCGATGAAAATCCAAAGTAAAAATGCGTATTTCATGACTGAGTTTTTGTCAAAAGTAGGGATAAAAAATAAGTGAGACTTTGATTTTAATATGATTAAAGTCAATTAATATTGAAAGTTTGTTATCAGAGATCCCTTCAACATCAAACATTAATTTTATACTCCCAAACTTTCTTTCAATGGTCCATAAGCTGTTCGACTGATAGGAACTCGTTTTCCTGATCTCAGAATCGCCAGGTATGAATTTTTTTCGAAGGATTCAATTTTTGTTAATTCATTGATATTGATAATATAGGAACGATGAATACGTACAAATTGATTGCTTGGTAATACTTTTTCGAAGTAATTCATTGTTTTCTTTTTCAAATGATATCCATCTTTCACGAAGATTTTTACATAGTCGTCATACGCTTCAATGTAATGGATATCAACAGTTGGGACAATTTTGATTTCTGAACCGTCCTTGATCACTACACGTAAATGTTCATCCGGTTGTTTGTGTTCCATTTCCGATAAGATCGACATTGATTCTTCACTGGCTTTGATTTTGTCAGGTGTTGATTTTTCAATTGCATTCCACTTCTCAATCGCCGCTTTGAAACGATCGCGTGTAAACGGTTTTAGAAGATAGTCCAAGGCGCTGGTTTCAAATGCTTTTAGGGCATATTCATCAAAAGCGGTTGTGAAAATAATGGAAGGTGCTTCGTTGATCAATTCCAACATTTCGAAGCCGTTTATTTTCGGCATTTGAATATCCAGAAAAATTAAATCGGGTTTGAGTTCGGCAATTTTTTTTACACCTTCGAAACCATCCCCGCACTCAGCTATTAAATTGAGCTCAGGGAAATCTTTCAAATATTCTTTAACAATCGCTCGAGCCAATGGCTCATCATCAATGATAATAACGTTTTTCATTTCTGCGGAATTAGTATTGTCGTTGTAAATTGAGTGGCTGTCTTATTGATTTGTAGTAAGTCTTTTTGTCCGAAAAGCAAGTATAATTTTTTATGAATCGAAGTCAGACCATAACCGATTCCTTTTGAGGCATTCACCGTTTCAATTTCATAAGGATTGGAAATAGAAAGGATCAATTGCTGATTTTGGCAAATGGCTTTAACCGAAATGGTCAATTCTCCTATTTGTCCATATAATCCATATTTGATCGAATTTTCAACGATCGGTTGCAGGATAAACGGAGGCAGTTTTGACACTTCACAAGCATCGTCAATCTCCAATTCCACATTCAAACGGTGACCGAAACGAACCTTTTCGATTTCCAGATAAAGATTCAGATAATTCAATTCTTCTTTGAGAGGTACGAGTTGTTCATGGTCTTTGCGCAAGGTTCCCCTTAGAAAATCGGACAGCAGGTGAACCATTCTTCTCGCTTCATCGGGTTGAGTAACCGTTAATGCACTTATGGAATTTAAGCTGTTGAATAAGAAATGCGGTTGTAACTGTTGTTGAATATTGACCAATTCGGCCTTGTTTAGTTGTCGCTCGACTTCCAGAAGTTGTTGAGTGTTCTTTTCCTGAAAGTTTTTGTTTTTATGAATCCAGAATTGATGAAGTACCAAGAGCAACAAAAGTAAGGCTACAATTGTTCTTATAATGAACTCATTGTTACCGGAATGAACTGACCATTCGTTCTGTTTATGAATGTATGGACCGATCCATTTATAGAGATAAATAAAAGCAAGTGAGAACGCAGTAACGATTCCCAGATTGGTGAGAGTCATGACCGAAGTTGAGTGGAAATAGCGTTGAATTTGTTGAATAATAAGCGAAAAAAGGATCAGTACACAAGACGTAAATAGTGCATCGACCAGTGCAAAATAGAATGAAAAATGAAGATGATGCTGGACAACCAACTGCAGGAAACTACAAACCAACCACCAAATGATGAGTTGAGCCGTTTGATGTTCTTTAATCCATTTCAGTTTTTCCATATTGTAAATAGGTAAGGGCAGATCGCGATCCACCCCTACATTTTATTTGAAATTTTTGATTTCTATTCCGCCGAAAACACAATTCCCTCTTAAGATAAGAATCTTGCTGTCTTCTTCGTAATTTACATTCATTTGTCGTTTATCTTCTATGCCGCCAAATGCAGTTGTTAACTCGGATTTTACCTGCCAGTTGGTCGGGACAATTAATGTAACACCTCCAAAGACACATGTCAAATCTACGATAGCCTGGGTTTCGATTTCCGCTTGAAGTAAATTGATTTCCGCTCCTCCAAAAACGTTGACAATATCAGCACCTTTAAAATTTTTACTGACCACATTTTTTGTAATCCCACCGAAGAATGTTACTGAATCAATAAAGTCCTTATCAGATACTTCATCGAGATTCATGCATGAAGGGTCAAAACGTTCTTTGTATTGATGGTGATGACGATGATGGTGTTGCTTCATTCTTCTCCACCTATCATGTGAGCGATGATCTTTTGGTTTGAAAATCAGTTTCAGTCCAAGTAATATGAGGAGTATAGGCCAAATCAAATTGATATTCACCATGTCCGGATAAAATTCGTGGAGTAAAAAAACTTTACCAACCAGAATCAAGACCCAGCCGAATAATTTTTTGAATTTGTGTTTTACAAGCACTATCAGTCCGAGGGCAATAAGAATGGTGCCAGGCTGAAATACCCAAAAAGGCATTTTTACTCCGGTTTCATTCAGTAAATACAATACCCCGAAAGCGACAATGAAGACTCCTGCAACAATTTTTCCGCGTTTTTGACTTTTCTGCCAGCTTAGGAAAACGTGTTCATCTTCTGGGGTGAAATTTTCTGTATTCATTTCTTTGAATTTAAGAATTAAATATAACAATTACTGTTTGAATCAGTTTGTTGTCGGATAAAATTAACAATGACATTTATGTCTGCAATTTTTTCTGGAATGATTTGCGAAGAAGATCCATTTCAATCCGAAGGCAATCATCACGATCGGCCAGATAAATTTGGTATTGATGCAATGCGGATAGATAGCGTTGATCAAAAGTATTGTCCCGATAAAAGCAACAATAATTCCGAAAGTCATTTTCTTTCTTTTGTGATGTGTTTCACAGTTGAATGATTTTTCTATTTCTGGGTTTGAATTTTCTGTTTCCATTTTTTTGTATGTTTTTAATGTTGAATCAAAAATAGATCGAAATCAAACCAATACATATTCAAAATAGGTGGACGGTATCCATAATTCGGTGAAATGTTTTTTTAGACTGTAAGATTCAAGACGATAAGACTCAAGGCATAAGTTAGACTCATTAAAAAAGCCTGTCAAATTAATTGACAGGCTGTAAGTCTTGAAATCTTGAATCTTATAGTCTTGAATCCAGACTAAAGTGTTCCTCTTTTTGCTTGTTCTCTTTCGATTGACTCAAACAAAGCTTTGAAATTTCCAGCACCGAATCCGCGAGCACCCATTCGTTGGATAATTTCAAAGAATAAGGTTGGTCTGTCTTCAACAGGTTTTGTGAAAATTTGAAGTAAATACCCTTCTTCATCCGCATCCACCATGATGGCAAGTTTTTGAATGTCCTTGATATCTTCTTTCATCATTTCCATATGAGTTCCTAATCTCGCTGGAATTTCATCATAATACGCCTGCGGTGGTGCAGATAAGAATTCAACACCTCTTGCACGTAATTCGGTTACCGTTTTGATGATATCATCAGTTGCAATGGCAACGTGTTGTACACCGGGTCCTTCATAAAAATCAAGGTACTCTTCGATTTGCGAACGTTTTTTACCTTCAGCAGGTTCGTTGATCGGGAATTTGATTCTACCGTTACCATTACTCATTACTTTTGACATCAAAGCCGAGTATTCAGTATGGATTTGTTTATCGTCAAAAGAAAGGAAGTTTACAAATCCCATTACGTCTTCGTACCATTTTACCCACGTATTCATTTCGCCCCAACCTACATTTCCGACCATGTGATCGATGTATTTTA
Organism: uncultured Flavobacteriales bacterium; assembly: GCA_903899795.1. Taxonomy (GTDB): domain Bacteria; phylum Bacteroidota; class Bacteroidia; order Flavobacteriales_D; family Crocinitomicaceae; genus CAIUKX01. Next base: position 10,452 of record CAIUKX010000465.1, on the reverse strand, counting down.
AACCAACCGAAGTCGGGTTATAGTCGGATTCCCATTTCACGAAACCAGGTAAAAATTCTCCTTTGTAGTTTTTACGTTCCACAAACATGTGAACTGTTTCACCATAGGTATAAATTCCTGCTCTCACCACTTCACCAAACTCATCTTTTTCAACGGTAGGTTCCATGAATGATTTCGCACCTCTTTTGGTTGTTTCTTCGTATGATTTACGAGCATCTTCAACCCATAAAGCTACGACTTTAACACCATCTCCATGTTTTTTTACATGTTCACCAATCGGAGAGTCACTAACCAAAGCAGTTGTTAAAACCAAACGGATTTTGTCTTGTTTCAGTACATACGATACACGGTCTTTCACACCGGTTTCCAATCCTGAATATGCGTAAGACTGAAATCCAAAAGCTGTTTTGTAAAAGTGAGCTGCTTGTTTTGCATTACCCACATAAAATTCAACATAATCTGTTCCCATTAATGGAAGGAAATCCTGTGCTCCTTCAAATATTTTTTCTAGACCGTAGTCTACACTTTTAACTTCTTTTGCCATTTTTATATTTTTTCAATTTTATATCAGTGGAGACGTTGCAGTGCAACGTCTCTGTCAGTACTTTTATTTAAATTCTTTTAATCAAAGATTCAATATCAAACATCATCTAGAGCCAGCTTGTTACATAACTTTCGTCCTGCATGTCCACTGCTGCTTGTGTTAATTTCAACGGTTTGAAGGTGTCGACCATTACAGCCAATTCTGCGGTTTCTTTTTGACCTATACTTCTTTCCATTGCTCCTGGATGAGGTCCATGAGGGATTCCACCTGGATGTAAGGAAATGTATCCTTTTTCCACATGATTTCTACTCATGAAATCACCATCAACATAATAAAGTACTTCATCCGAATCAATATTACTGTGATTGTAAGGTGCCGGAATCGATTTTGGATGATAGTCATACAATCTCGGGCAGAAAGAACAAATCACAAAGTTGTGTGCTTCAAACGTCTGGTGAACCGGAGGCGGTTGGTGTACACGACCGGTAATTGGTTCAAAATCGTGAATACTAAAGGCGTAGGGGAAGTTGAATCCATCCCAGCCAACAACATCAAAAGGATGTGACGCATAAACGACATCGTGTAGTACATTTTCCTTCTTGATTTTAATCAAAAAATCACCGTTTTCATCGTGTGTTTCCAATTCATGCGGCGGACGGAAGTCACGTTCACAAAATGGTGAGTGCTCCAATAATTGACCAAAATTATTTCGGTATCTTTTCGGGGTCACGATAGGACTGAAAGATTCCACAATGAATAAACGGTTGTCCTCCGTGTTGAATTCAATTTGGTAGATAATTCCGCGTGGGATTACCAAATAGTCGCCGTATGCGAAATCAATATTTCCAACAAGTGTTTTCAATTTACCTGATCCCTGATGAACGAAGATTACTTCATCAGCATCAGCATTTTTGTAATAGTAATCGGTCATTGATTTTTTGGGAGCTGCACAGGTAATGTTCAAATCATTATTGAACAAAACAATTACGCGACTTTCCAGGAAATCATTGACCGGTTTCACATCAAAACCTCTCAGCATTCGGGAGGAAATGTTTTTTCCAACAGCAGCAACTGGTGCGACGTCAATCGGTTCAGAAACAGATTTTACTTGAGTTGGTCGTTGTGTATGGTATAATAGAGAAGAAAATCCATGAAATCCTTCAGTACCGAACAATTGTTCGTAATACAATCCCCCTGACTCCTTTTCAAAAACCGTATGTCTTTTGTGGGGTATTTTTCCTAATTTGTGATAGAATGGCATATCTTAAATTTAACATTTATACTAAAATTGCGTCAAAAAAACAGCTTCGAAATCATTCGGGATTTCTTTTGATCATGTATTTTAATAAAAGTGTTAATTCAAACCACATATCAGTAAAAGTATATATAAAGCAAAGATATTAATAAATCTTTGTAATTTTTTAGAATTATTTGATTCTAAATATTATTTTTCTGAGGTCAAAATGAATCGATACAATGTAAGTGACAAAAATTTAGTAAAGAGGATATGGAGGAAATAATTGATCAAGCAATTCTAAATGAGGATCGTCCGACCAAACAAATAGATTTGGATGGAGCCGGGGGTAAGTTAACAACAGGAATATTATCCATAATTTTTATGGGGGTTATAGGTTTGATATTGGCGCTGGTAACAATCAGTGGAGAAAATAAAGAAATCGAAAAATACAAGGCAAATCCCGGAAAGTATACAACTTCTTCTTACAATAAAATAAATGCAGGAAGGACCTGTGCATATGTTTCTTTGTCAATAATGGGACTTTTGATTTTAATAGTTGTGGGTGTAATGGCTTCAAATTGATTAGAATATAATATCTATCAAAATGGTATATTATAGATGTTTAAACTGCTGTTTATAGCTTGGTACAGGTATTTGTAATAGAACAAATTTGAGGAAATTCATTTTTTTTCTAAAACAGATAATTAATTCGACCTAAAAATTCTAACTTTGCGTTTTTTACATGTGATCAATCAAGAATGAAGAAAATTCTGGTAATAGGTGCAGGTGGTCAAATCGGGTCGGAATTGGTTCTGGCTTTGAGACATCGATTCGGTGCTGATGCGGTAATAGCGTCTGATGTGAAAGAAAACTGTCCGGACGTACTGGAAGGTGGGGCATATGCTCAACTTGACATCTTGGATCGAGAAAAAGTTCGAAAATACATCATTGAAGAATCGGTGAACGAGGTGTACTTGTTGGCAGCATTATTATCTGCAACTGCTGAGAAAAATCCTGATTTTGCATGGAAGCTAAACATGGAAGGCTTATTTACTATTTTGGATTTAGCGAAGGAAGGTTATTTGAAAAAAGTATTTTGGCCAAGTTCAATAGCTGTTTTCGGTCCGACAACTCCTCGTGTGAACACTCCACAATATACGGTGATGGAACCGTCAACAGTTTATGGGATTTCTAAACAAGCAGGAGAACGTTGGTGTGAATATTATTTCAATAAATTCAATGTCGATGTACGAAGTATTCGTTATCCGGGATTGATCTCTTATACCAGTTTACCTGGGGGTGGAACTACAGATTATGCGGTAGATATTTTTTATAAAGCGAAAAAAGATGGTCGATACGATTGCTTTCTTTCGGCTGATACTCAGTTGCCAATGATGTACATGGAGGATGCAATACGGGCGTCAATTGAGTTGATGGAAGCTCCGAAGGAATCTGTTAAAATTCGTTCTTCTTATAATTTGTCAGGATGTAGTTTTACACCGAAACAAATTGCAGAAAAAATAAATAAGCATTTACCTGATTTCAAAATTAGTTATTCGCCTGATTTTCGTCAAGCTATTGCGGATAGTTGGCCGATGAGTATTGATGATTCACATGCAAGAGAAGATTGGAATTGGAAAGAAGAATTCAATGAAGAAAAGATAGTAGAGATTATGTTGAATAATGTTAATCCCGAATTAGTTTAAAATAAGGGGAAGAATAAAATTTTGAGTGCGAATATTAAGCTATTTGCGGTAATTAATAATTTGTAGTGGAAAAATAATAATCTGCATGTTATGATTTCAAATTTTGTTTGTACATTGTCGCATATATCTTTTACAGAAGAAATGATATAAAAAAATATTTTCAATGATTTATAAGTTGTTTTTAAGTTTTTTGTTCTTAGGGTTGTTGTCATTCACTCCTAACAGTAATGCTTATGATCAGGATGATAAGTTAAATCAAACCGATTCACAAGGAAAAAAGCAGGGGAAATGGATTTATTTCGGAAAAGATCGACCTGAAGAAGGATATCCTCCGAATGGAAAAATTGAGGAAGGTACATACAAGGATGATCGAAAGGAAGGTTTGTGGATCAAATACCATAACGATGGAGTTACTCCTCGTTTAAAGGGTGAGTTTGTAAACAACCGACCGAAAGGTTCCTATGTCAAATACCATCCGAATGGAAAAATTAAGGAACAAGGTTCTTTCGAAAGAAATCTTTACAGGGATTCGCTTATTCGTTACAATGAAAATGGTAAGGTGGAGTACGAGGCGAATTATAACGTAGAAGGGAAAGAACAAGGAAAAATAAAATATTATTACGCCAATGGACAAATTGAGTTTGAATATGTTGCTCAAAATGGAAATCCTGTTGGAAAAGCAGTAAGGTATTACGAGAATGGCGATGTGAAAGAGGTTATTCACTATGCTGCAGATGGCTCAGTTGAAAAGAGTGAGCAAAGAGAAATGGTAAATCCTCCTGTAAATGTAAAAGATCCGGGAGCATCGACAACGCCAGCTCCGAAAATTGCAACACCTAGAACGAAAGGTGTGCCATTCTTACCAAACGGTTATAACAAAGTATATAATAACAACGATGAAATTTGGCAAGATGGAGTATTTAAAAACGGAAACCTTTGGGAAGGTAAAGTATATGAATACGACAAAGACGGAATTTTATTAAAAGTGAAAGTGTTCAAAGGCGGGGTTTATCACTCCGACGGACAATTATAAAAGAAATTGAGGGCTCTTCGGAGCCCTTTTTTATGATAATTATTTCAATGTATTAAACTCCAGTGCTTAATTATAGAAGATTGCTTAGATGTTCTTTGTGAATTCGTAGTAAGCTTTTAAATTAAATTTACAATGCTAATCACAAATTGCCTTTACTCAAACGATTAAGTGTGAATAGTTGAAAACTATTTCGAAGATAAAATGAAATAATACTGTTTCATTTGTAGAATTCTCCTTAAAATTGTCTAGGAAATAAAATGAAGAACAGAATTGACTGTTTGTAAACTCCTTTATAGTGACGTATAATTCGTTTGTATGAAGTTAAAAAAAGAAAAATCAAAGTTAGTATTTCCGGATTTATCCAGTATTCCTTGTATCGATAAAGTGGGCGTTGAAGAACGGGTGGCTCGTTTTCAGACCCGAAGTATCAAAGATGCTTCTAAGGAACAAGCGTTAAGAATGGTCTTAAATATGATTGACCTTACTACTTTGGAAGGGAAAGATACCCCACAAAAAGTGAAACAAATGTGTTACAAGGCGATGCATTTGCACGATGCTCATCCGGGATTACCGAGTGTGGCTGCCGTTTGTGTGTATCCTTCGATGGTTGCTGTTGCTAAAAAGGAAGTACAAGATTCAGGTGTCAAGGTAGCTTCTGTTTCAACAGCTTTTCCAAGTGGTCAAGCACCATTATCTATAAAATTGGAAGACACGAAATTTGCCATCGATGAAGGTGCAGATGAAATCGACATGGTCATTTCGAGAGGAAAGTTTCTTTCAGGTGAATATCAATATGTTTTTGACGAAATTGCGGCAATTAAAGAGGTTTGCGGCAAAGTTCGACTCAAGGTTATTTTAGAAACCGGGGAATTAATTACACTGGATAATGTAAGAAAGGCGAGTGAAATTGCCATGTATGCAGGTGCAGATTTTATCAAAACATCTACAGGTAAAATTCAACCGGCCGCTACAATGCAAGTTACTTATACGATGTTGTGTGCGATCAAGGATTATTACCATAAAACAGGGATAATGATCGGGATGAAACCAGCTGGTGGAATTTCAACTGCAAAACTGTCGATTCATAATTTAGTGATGGTAAAAGAAGTACTTGGTAGCGCTTGGTTAACGAATGAATATTTTAGATTTGGTGCCAGCAGTCTGGCAAATGATGTACTGATGCAGGTGCTGAAAACTGAAACTGGCATTTATCAATCAGCAGATTACTTTTCAATAGACTAAAACAATGGCAGAAAAGAAACATAAAACAGCAAAAGGAGCAATTGAGTGGGATTATTCTCCGGCTTTGGAAAGTACCAGCCATGTTCAATTGAAAGATAGATATGATTTATTCATCGGTGGAAAATTTGTAAAACCTTCATCTGGATTGTATTTTGACACTATTAATCCTGCCAATGAAGAAAAATTGGCTGAGGTAGGTCATGGAAATGCCGCTGATATTGACAAAGCTGTGAAGGCTGCTAGAAAAGCGTACAATGAAGTTTGGTCAATTATGCCGGCTAAAGAGCGGGCTAAATATATTTTCAGAATAGCAAGAATTATGCAGGAGCGGGCTCGTGAGTTCGCAGTGGTAGAAACTCTAGATGCCGGCAAAACAATTCGTGAGGCTAGAGATATCGATATTCCATTGGCATGTAATCATTTATTTTACTATGCCGGTTGGGCAGATAAATTAGAATATGCATTTCCAAACAGAAGTGTTCGATCACTGGGGGTAGTGGGACAAATCATTCCGTGGAACTTTCCATTGTTAATGGCAGCCTGGAAAATAGGTCCTGCTTTGGCAACTGGAAATACAATTGTATTGAAACCGGCTGAATCGACTCCATTGACAGCCCTATTATTGGCTGAAGTAATAAAAGAATCAGGGCTTCCTGAAGGTGTCGTAAATATCGTTACCGGATTTGGTGATGCTGGTGCAGCACTTGTCAATCATCCAGATGTGAATAAGATCGCATTTACCGGGTCAACAAATGTTGGAAAATTGATTCAACAAGCTGTAGCCGGAACAAAGAAAAAAGTGACCTTGGAATTGGGCGGTAAATCAGCGAACATTATCTTTCAGGATGCAGCGATTGATCAGGCTGTTGAGGGGATTGTCAATGGGATTTTCTTTAATCAAGGTCACGTTTGTTGTGCAGGATCCCGACTTTTTCTTCAAGAACCAGTGTATGAAGAAGTGCTTCGTAAATTAAAAGATCGGATTCAGACACTCATAGTAGGAAATCCCTTGGATAAGAATACGGATGTTGGTGCGATCAATTCCAAGGAACAATTGGATACGATTCATAAATATTTGAAGATAGGGAAGAAAGAAGGCGCAGAAATGTATCAGCCTGAATGTCCGTTACCGGCGAAGGGATATTATTGTCCTCCGACGCTTTTTACCAATGTAGCACAATCAAGTATCATCGCTCAGGAAGAAATATTCGGACCAGTGTTAACCATTCAAACCTTCAGAACCGTTGATGAAGTGATTCAAAAGGCAAATAATTCACCTTATGGATTGGCAGCAGGAATTTGGACAGAAAAAGGATCACAAATCTTTAATGTTTCCTCGCGATTACGTGCAGGAGTGATTTGGGCGAATACGTATAACAAATTCGATCCTACTTCTCCATTTGGAGGATATAAAGAAAGCGGTTTTGGCAGAGAGGGAGGAATTCATGGACTTGCACCTTATGTGAAGTTAGAAGCACTATAAAACACTACAATGAGATTGGAAATATTGAAAACATATAAACTATTCATCGGTGGACAATTTCCCCGAACAGAATCCGGAAGATATTACCCTGCTTTGAATAAAAAGGGAGAAGTCATTGCAAACATGTGTTTGTCATCGAGAAAAGATGTGAAAAATGCAGTTGTATCTGCTAGAAAGGTACAACTAGCTTGGGGTGAAAAGACAGCTTTCAATAGAAGTCAGATTATCTATCGAATAGCCGAGATGCTGGAAGGACGTCGCGATCAATTCATAAGTGAACTTGTGAAACAAGGGATCTCGAAAAATAAGGCTGAGGAGGAGGTGAATTTGGCTGTTGACCGGATAGTTTATTATGCTGGTTGGTGCGATAAATTTGCTCCGATTTTCAGCTCTGTTAATCCAGTTGCATCATCGCATTTTAATTTTTCTGCACTTGAGCCTATGGGCGTTGTGGGAATATTTGCGTCTGAAACTTCATCATTGATCGGTTTGATTTCATTGATTCTTCCAGTTATTGTAGGTGGGAATACATGTGTGGTTCTGGCTTCTGAATCTTTACCACTTTGTGCAGTTACACTTGCTGAAGTCATTAATACATCTGATGTACCAGGTGGTGTCGTAAACATTCTAACCGGAAAAGCAGGTGAACTTGCTTCAACATTCGCTTCGCACATGGATATCAATGCGCTTTTCTACGCAGGTAGTGACGAAGCTCTGTTATCTGAGCTTCAGCAAAAGGCCAATAGTAACCTTAAGAGAGTCTATTCATACACTTATGATTGGGGTTCCGAAAAAGGACAAGATGTCTATATCATTAATGATTTTCAAGAAGTGAAAACAACATGGCATCCTATTGAAAATGTAGGAGGAGCCAGTTCGAATTATTAATCTGAAGGTTTTAACAAATCGATAACAGCATTCTGTATTTTTTATAACTAGATTGGAAGTATAAATTCAATACTAACTAAATGCAGCGCCATGAAAACTTTTTGCCTAACATCCTCTTTCGTATTATTTCTTTCCTATTTTTCATTTTCGCAAGATTCAACAGCTCAAATCGCTATAACGCCACAATTACCTGGCAGTGAGTTGTTAATTATTGATTCTCTGAAGCATTTCAGAAGTCCTGAACTTTTTCCAGTTACGGTTAAAGCATCCTATCTCCAGATATACAAAGATTATGCTTACTTAACCTTCGCGAGTCGTTTGTGTAGTGATTTTGCAAGCGGAAAAATTTACAATCCGATGATTCGCGAATATGAAATGGACACGTTGAATGTTTTTACCATCATTACAGATAATCAGTATGCAAATTCAGTTTCCGGAAGAAGGGTTTTTATTGGAATTTCAAAAGATTTTGACACCAACCATAACCTCTATTTCCTCAATCAAATGAAACAAGTTGAATATGTTGCAAAAGCTCATTATGCAAGCGAAGAAGAGATCAAATGGCTAAAAAGTATGCAGTAAATATCTTTGTGATTCAGTAGATTAGCAATTCTTTTTCTTAGAAGTTCGATCTACTTTTTTGTCTAATTTGGTTGAATAGTCTTCACTGTCTTCAATCATTTCCATGTCAAATTGTTTTGCAACACTGATAGGAACATATTCAACGGCAACATTTGTTTTATCCAATCCAAAGTCTTCTGCTGGAGTCAAACCGGTTGCTTTGATAAAACGGTAAACTTTAACGAAAATAACTTGGAAAGGCGTCAAAAGATTGTCTGTCGCGACACGAGAATTCAATACGATGAATTTAAAATCAGCTTCTTTGATCCGAGGTGAGATAGATTTAAAAACACTTTCACCGGTTAGCTCGCCTTTTTCAACCATTTTGTTATGAATTTTCTTCATCATGTATTCAATACGGTGTTCCTCTTTGAATCCAAAACTAAGTGACACATAATAGCAATGCTTATCAATGATTTCATTTACTGAATAATGAATTCCCCAGGGTTCATTGGTGATGTTTAAGTGTAAAAACCATGTCACATCAGCTTTTCTTGGACGTTTTCTAAAGAGAGAGTAGAATACCGTTGAATCCAATTTTTGTGGAGAATCACTGCGAGTTGGATAAACCAAATTGGTCGCCTCGTAACTCATATGTGTATCGTTTCTCACAGAATTTAATAAAGTTACGACTTGATTCATTGGTACATACTCTGTAATATTTCTACGCAATTCCTTGGCTTTATTGTATAAATATAATAGAGCGAAAAAGACAATGGAAAGAGAAAGTGTAAACCAACCTCCATCAACGATTTTAAACAAGTTGGATGCAAGGAAAAACAACTCAATGATCATGAAAATAGCAAAAATGAATAAGATCATATACTTCATTTTTGGATTTCGTAGGATCATCAGGAAGCCCAACAGTATAGAGGTCATGACCATATTAATCGTAATGGCGAGTCCATAAGAAGCTTCCATCTTTGTGGATGTTCTAAAAATATAGATGACCATTAAGCACCCTGCCATTAAAAACCAGTTGATGAAAGGTATGTATATATGTCCGTGATGATCGGTTGGATATTTGACTTTTAAGTTGGTCCAAAGCTTCAGTTTTATTGCTTCATTCATCAATGTAAATACACCTGTTATTAAAGCCTGTGAAGCGATTATAGTAGCGGCCGTTGCAATAATTACAGCCCAAACCATCAAGTCCTTGTTAATCGAAGATACCATGGTGTAAAAAATACTGTCTTCTACGCCGATGTGGATCCCTGGTGTTAAACATAATGCTCCTTGGCCCAAATAATTGATGACCAATATGACACCCATTAGCATCCAAGAAACACGAATGTTCTTTTTACCACAATGTCCCAAATCAGAATACAATGCCTCGGCTCCAGTTGTACAAAGGAAAACGGCTCCCAGTGTTAGGAAACCTCCTTTTTCGACAAAAATCATGTGGTAAGCGTAATAAGGATTAAAAGCCTTGAGTACTAAAGGATTTTTGCCAATATGAACCAATCCCAGATAGAGAAGCAGACCAAACCAGAGAATCATTATGGGACCAAATACTTTACCAATGGAAGCAGTTCCAAATTGTTGGATGAGGAATAAGACGACTATTATCGTAACGACCAGAGGTGTGATTTGAAAATTGGGAAAATATTCCTTGAATCCGGGAATGGCGGGGATTCCTTCTACTGCGGAAGAGATGGATATGGCAGGAGTGATAAAACCGTCAGCTAATAAAGTGGC
>CAIUKX010000464.1 GCA_903899795.1 uncultured Flavobacteriales bacterium | reverse complement strand
GGTCTGTATACCATTAATGCTTCTCAACACTCCCCATTAATTGGATATGCTTACGATGGTTTTCCAATCTATGGCGCTTATGGATACATGAATACGGATGGAACCGGTGGAATTGTTCGTATGAAATCCAGCTATTCTTTACGTAACATCACAGTGAGAACAACTTATGCTGATGGAACAGATGTGATAGATGGTCCTCCGGTAAATTCAACGTATCCATTAGGACACTACAAAGAAGATTACGAATTTATTACTCCAACATCACCTGATTATTTGGATGCTCACAATGGAAGATTTTGTGTGACTCCGGAATATCCAAATGGAACATATGCCTATTTCTGTACAGTTGACGCTAACTGGAATTCAGCTTACCCATACGCAGTTGGTCCGACATTTTACGGAAACAAAGTTGCAGCCAAAGTAACTTCTATTACAGAAACGGTTACGACTTATACACCAAGTTCAAGTTCAGCAGGAATTAATCCAATCGAGTCAGGAAACTTTATTATCAATATTTTTCCAAATCCGGCAAATGATTTTGTAGCGATTCAATTGGACAACATTAATAAAAATAATGTAGAAGTCGCATTATATGATCTTAGTGGAAAATTCATTCAAAAAACAATGATCTATCCTGGAAGCACAACTTCTTATATAGATACAAGAACATTATATGCCGGTGAATATATTTTAAAGATCAACATTGACGGCAAAGAAACAAGCCGTAAAGTCCAAATTGCGGATTAACAATACTTATCGATTTCTGGTTTAAAAGTTAGGTTTAATAATTTCTAGTTCGCTAAAAGTAAGAATGACAATCGAGAGAATCGGTTGTCATTTTTTGTTTTATATTTAAGCAGAAAATTGAATCAACAACTCAAGTAGAAAATGATACCCTTTATGGTATGATAAGCAGAATCAGCATCCAAAAAATTCATCTTGATCGAGTCTTAACCATCGTATCCTTTTTTGTGTTATTTCAATTTTCAGCTATTGCGCAGCAACGCTTTGACTCTCAATTATTGAATACCCAAAAAATCAATGGTTTAAAATTAGATTCTCTGTTTACATTGATCGAAACGAACCGATATGATACAAATCTTACAGGTTGTTTGTACCTCAAAAGTGCTTATAATTCTTCCAAATTTATCAACCAAAATGAATGGATCGACCTCAAAGACAAAGTTGAACCCTACCGTATAGATCTTGTTTATTCCAAATATCCAGTCAAAAATGGAGTGTACAACGAAATCTACCCACTCCTCTTCTCCAGACTCCGATCACTTTTTGAAATTGATCCTTACCTCAACGATGCTTCTATTGAATGGAATAAAATTCTTCAAACCAACTGCGCTAATAAAACGGAAGTCAATTCACTCTTTCATGGAGTCGTGATTTGGTACCGAATCGATGATTCCAAAACATTTTCCGTAGATGAATCAGAACAACAACTAGCAACTCTAACGACAAAAAAATCAGGCGAAGTTGAATCGGTAAAAATATCAAAATCAGACAATAAACAAGATCAAGTTACAGTGAAAGAACTGGAACAATCCGTCCGTAACATCAAATCTTTTTCTTTTATTCCTGATTCTCTGGTAAGAAGCCTTTCTAGTAAACCTATTCAAGATCAAATTTTGATCTTAAAAAATCACCTGGAAAAAGAACTTGAAACTGAACCGGAACGTCCGCTTAGTAAAGCAACGAAAGAAGAACTATTGATGTATAAAAAGGAAATTGAAGATTTTTTATTAAAATTTCCTGCCGAAGATAGTGTCGTCATCAATGTATTTGATCGTCATCCTGAATGGAAAAATAGCCTTGTCATCAATGATTGGACAGGAAGTATGTACGGTTATGGCGCTCAGGTATTACTCTGGCATGTCAACCATTTCGAAAAATCCGGCATCAAAGCTATTACCCTTTTCAACGATGGAAACAGTAAAAAAGACAGCGACAAACAAATTGGAAAAACAGGAGGAGTCTACACCGAAGTAGCAGATGAAGTTCTAAAACTTCAGAAAACCTTTAATTACGTAATGCTGGAAGGAATGGGTGGTGACGAAGCCGAAAACGACATTGAAGCTGTTTTAAAAGCCATTCAGACAACACCTTATCACTCCGAAATCATTTTGATTGCAGACAATCAGGCATGTATTCGCGACATTGAATTAGTGGAATTGATCAGCGAACCCGTAAAAATTATTCTGTGTGGCTATGATCCAAAAGCCGGAATCAATCCCGATCTTGTATACCTTGCTCGCAAAACCAACGGAGGAATTTACACCCTTACTGAAGACTTGGAGAATTTACAGATCGATTATGACCCGATCGGCAATCAAATCTCTCAGCTTGACAAACGATTCAAGGTAAATTCAATGGTCTGCGGTTCTATACTGAGTCGAAGTTCAGATCGATCCGCCAGTTTATATACTGAATTGGAAAGATATGATCTCAAATTGGAGAATTTAGAAAATACTGACTTAGCTTCCTCTCGATTTAGAAAGAAAAAAGTCACTGAACTGATTCTAAAAGACTCAACCTTGAGTCAAATTCCAAAAAGAGTGTATAAAATGACTCGACTCACCTACCTCAATCTGAGTAACAACAGAATCGACAGCATTTCTCCCAAGATTCAAAAGTTGGTCAATTTGAAAAACATCAATATCGCTTTCAATAGAATAAAAACCATCCCCAAAGAAATTAATTCTTCTGTTTATTTAGAATCACTAGATGCATCACACAATAAACTAACAACCTTTCCAATCGGATTGACAGGAATGAAATTTTTGAAAACTATTAATTTATCTTACAATCAAATCACTAAAATCGACAACATTAGTAAATTAAAAAAACTGGAAAAACTTAATTTATCGAACAATAAAATCAAGGAAATCGGTAAAGAAATCGGTTCCCTAAAAAAATTAACTTCATTGAATCTAGCCGACAATTCTCTTAAATCCTTACCTGCCTCCATTGTCAATTTGACCAATCTTGTGATGCTCAATTTAAAAGACAATAATTTAACTTCCCTCCCACTTCGCATTGAAAAATTGAAAAAGTTAAAATACCTCAATCTCGAAAACAATAACTTTTCAGAAGAAGAACAAAAACGGATAAAAGATCTGTTAAAAGATACGACCATTTATTTTTGAATCATTTTTATAAAGGTCCCATGAACATACGGGAACCTCCTGAAAAAAGATTTCCAACACTCTGAATTACAGCGAAACAACACACCACAAGTAAAGTTATTCCGAACAAAATAGATAGGATTGTCAAAATAATATTCTTTTTTGATTTCGAAATACGCTTCTTTAAAATTTTATACCCATTAATTAATCCTATTATTAGTGTCACTGCTCCAAATAGTAAAATCAAGACTGAATAAAAAGGGATTAAAATCTGAATAATTCCTAATAAACCCATAAAAAAACCAAATTCACTTGCCGAATCTCTTTTCTTTTTACTTGAAGCATTATCTCCTTTTTTAAAGGCGACAAAATTGGACAATTGTCTTTTGGGTTCATTCTTTTTTTCTTGAGTACTAACACTACTATTTGCATTTGAATGAGAATCACTTACCTGTAAAATAGAATCACAAATAACTTGATTATCACAAAATATTGTACTTATTTTCTCATCAAATATTACTTCATCTTGACTTTCAATAACTTTTGACTTTAAATCTTTTTGATACCCCTCAAGTACATTTCGACCTTCTGAATCCCGCGATGAGCAAAATTTATTATTATTAAATTCAACTGAATAACCTGGCAAATATCTTCTTTTCACAATGGTGCAAGAAGATAAAAGTACAATGAAGGAAATTGACAGGAATATATTTATTT
>CAIUKX010000463.1 GCA_903899795.1 uncultured Flavobacteriales bacterium | reverse complement strand
TTTGCCTTGGATAGAAGACAATATCTATATAAAACAAACTGATTTTGTTTGTTACTACTGTGGTATTAATGAACAAATTTTGAGCGAATTGTACCATGATCAAAAATATACTTGCAAAACTAAACGAAATAGAGGTGCTTGGTTTGAGTTAGACCGAAGAGATTCAAGCAATGAAAACAATGTCTATTCAAAAGACAATATGGTTTTGTGTTGTTATTTCTGTAATAACCATAAAAGTGATGTGGTTTCAGAAAAAGACATGAGGCTATATTTCGGCAAGCAAATGTTTCTGTTTTTAATAGACAAATACGAATCAACAATTAAAACTAAATAAATATGTACTACTTCTACATCAACTACCCAAATTTTAAAGATCGAACAATTCTGATACACGAAGGTGAATGTGGGCATTGCCAAAATGGAAATGGTATGCATGAATCAGGGAGTAATGAAAAAGGCTTTTGGGCTGGACCATTCAAAGAATTAATTCATGTAGAAGAAGCATTAAAGAGTTTGATAAAATTATTTAGCTATCAACCAGAAATTGGCAATCATACATGTTGCAAGTAAAGAACTCTAACCTCCCACCACGCCTCCTCCATAGAATCGAAGCGGTGCGACAAGAAAGCGACGAGTACGCTGCAGATGAATTAATTGAATTAGGTGAAGAAATCCTTTCCCAATTAGCTGCTATGGGTTTGGCTGTTTATATACAGCAAACAGAACAAAAAGATACATTTAATGATTTTATCATTTCTTTGTTTTTTTCAAATGGTCACGAGTATAATGCTGGTCCTTTATATCGTTGGGTGGCGAATATGCTCAAAGAAGCAGAAGGGGTCAAGGCGCAATTGCTTCGACCGTTTTTTTGGCAACAAGAAGAAAATGGTCAAGAAATGTTGAATCGTGAAATTCATCAACTTTCTGCTTTACGTAACGATGTGATGCACGGATTCTTTGTATTGCCTCCAGAGAAAAACCGAGAAATAGCGCAACAAATGGAAAGCATTTTATCTAAATTAGAAAATGCTGGTTTATTTACTACTGAGTTTGGAATGTTTCATTTTTGCAATAAAGCTGGTTTTACAGGTCAGTGGAATGTAGTACAAGATACGGAGTGGGAGTTTTTAGTATCGACAAATAGTTTTGGTGTTTTAGCTAAACGTATTTCCTATGAATACAGTCCAGAATTTATAACTGTAGAACAAAAAAATGCACAGGAAACGTATCTTACTAATGATGGTTTGCAAGAAAAAACTGATCTACTTCTTCAGAAAGGAAAAGGAGCATTGATTTCTTGGTCTAGACCAAGTTCAGAAAACGGTTTTAATGCGTATCGTCAATGGGTGCAAACCATAGATTCGAATGTTTATTTGCCAATTTACTACACAATAAACGAACAGGGCGCAACGTTTACTGCTACTTTTTTAGACCAAATTCTTCGAAATGCACTTCGAAAAGAAACAGGAAAAGAAATAAAAGATGTCTTTAAGTTTTTGAAGGATAAAAAGAATGGTTTAGCTAAAAAACCAATATTGATTTTACATAATTTGCACTTAGGATTGTTTAACCAAAATCACCTCACTAAATTATTTAATGCTTGTTATGAAGTTTCTATGCCGATTTTAGCAACTGCTTGGCACTATCCGTATTTGAAACGATTTATAAATGTAGAATTTGAGGATTATAATGGGAATAATGACATTAACAAAGAACTGATTTTAAGTTCGCTTCAAAATTACATTCGCTTTAAAGGAGTAACTGGTGAAAATAACCAGGAGAAGGAAAAAGAGGCTTTTAGTTTGTTGGAAAAAATCGTTTTTCAATTATATGAAATATTAGGAACTGAAAAAAAAGTAGTTGCGAGAAGATTTGCAGATAGATTCGAATACCCCATTGAATTTGTTCACGAGGCTTTTAGTATTTTAAGTCCGTTCTATCAAATAAGCAAAGAGGAATTCATTAAAGATGAAGTCGATGAACTCTATGGTTTCCCTAAAACAATAGAGGAAAGTTCGCGTATTTTTTTATCTTTAGGAAGAAGAGATATAAAATTAGAATACAAACACAAAGTATTAATTAAAAACTTTTTACGATGAATCCAATACATAAATATTACAATCGTTACAAAGAACTAAAGAAAGATAAAGGCATTGTTTCGGATGAACAGCAAATACTTGATTTATTACAAAATGATTTATCAGGTTTAAACAATTTTTTCATGACTGCTTTGGGTATGAGTAGCTTGATGTTGCGCTTAGGGGCGGTGATTCAAGTGTGTCGTAAATTCGAAAAACTTGATGCGCAAGCAGATTTGTTGTTTAGTAGGCAGTTGTTAGATAATCTTAAAGAAATAATGCCTTCAGACTCCAATTGGAAAACATTGTGGGAAGTCAGTGCTGAGGACAATTACTGGAAAGCACCTGGTCTAAAATCAGGAAATAATGAATCGTTATTATCTCGTTTTGTAACGTTTCGAAATCGATTTGTTCACCAACAAATACAATTATCAGTAGATTATTTACCACAAATAGCGAAAGCGATTGAACTTTTTAATGAGATGGAAAGTTTGGTGTCGTTATTTGATAAAGGTGAATTAGTTTTAAAAAACAGTCAGTATTTTTGGAAAGATGCAGATGGAGAAATTAATTTACATCCTTACTTTCAAATTGGTGTGAATGAAAACCAACCCTATATTTTCCAAGGGGTAGCAAACAACGAAAAAGTACATTTACTAAATACCCAATTCGGAGATAAAATCGATCAAGACCCATCAGATCACATCAATCCTTTGTTTGAACCGATACAACAAAATTTACGTAATGGAGCAGGTCAGATTTTTGACCATTCTTCAAGAATAGCTAATTATCAAAGTTGTTTTGTAGGAAGAGAGAAAGAACGTGGTTTATTGCTTGATTTCTGCAGTTCTAAAGAGGAACAAAATATTGTAACGGTTAAATCTCCTGCAGGAATGGGTAAAGGCGCGTTAATGGCAGATTTGATAGAGCAATTAAAAGGAGAGAAGATTCAATCGCTTTATCATTTTTGTGGAGCAGGATTACACAATAACTTACATGCTATTTTATACCATTTAATATTACAAGGTAAAAATTCGGGATATTGGAAAACAGAATCAGATGAAATCGCGCGAAAATTAGACAGGTTACCAAGTAAGTACATCGATACCATCCATTTATTTCAACAATTGGTAGACGAAAATTTAAAATTAGTTCGCAATAACAAAACAGGAAATATCGTTATAATTATTGATGCTTTAGACGAAGCGCAAGTAGCTTCTAGTCAATTAAAAATCTCCGATTGGTTCTATTCCTACAATGAAAAAGAGGAGCCAGAAACAGAATGGCGAAGCGCTTCAAACATTCGTTGGGTTTTTACTTACCGTTGCGCAGAAGATGGAGCAGAAAATTTCTATAAATTTCCAAGAATGAAACAGATTGCTCCCATCGAAGAAATACAACCTCTTAAAGGACTCTCACCTGATGCTGCACGTGAGGCATTTAGTAGATTTAAGGTTTCAGATGATTTTATGGAAGCGTTGATTGAAAAGTCAGAGGTTTAAACTTCTTTTTCTTATTTTTACAATATGTTAAATATCAATCAGAAACATATCATACTTGGATTACCGATTCATTTGTCTTGGAAAATTCAATCTAGATATCGTTTTTGTTTGATGTATTTCCCCATGAGTAGTTGGATGATTTGGCGAAATTTCAAATTTGTTGCAACGAAAGGAGAAAGAAAAATAGAAACACACAATGAAATCTTTTTTCAACGGAATAAACATATTAAAGTTAAATTATATAAATTCCGTTGGTATGGGTTAATTCTCGTTGAATCATTGGAAGCGATTTTAAATGATAATTATAAAGAAATTGATATTCAACCAATCAAAACAAATGAATTTCAGTTTGAATTAGAACAAATAAAATTAACCGAGAAATCAAAAATAAAAATAAACCCTTTTGATTTTAAAATGAAATCAGTGCCATTGGAAGTAAAAACGAATGTAAAATCACTTTTTTTCAAAGGGTTGAATAGCGAAATATAAATTTTTAAACTAAATAATTATGCAAGAAATTAACGACTATCTAGCGGAACATCAAAATATCTCCAAGGTGACACAACGTTTATGGTGGTGTGCAGGAGCAGATATTAATTTATTGAAGCAAAGCCCTATGTCTGATCGCGTAAAATATGCAGGGATTGGTGGTATTGTATTTTGCACAGGATTATTAGCTGGAGTCTCTGGAGGTTATGCTTTCTATACTATTTTTAGTCCTAAATCGGATGCGATAAATTCAGATCCTACACATTTACCTACGCTTGCTTTATCCTTTGTTTTTGGCATTATATGGGGTTTAATTATCTTTAATATGGACCGTTTTATTGTTTCGAGTACAGGTAAAGGAGATGGTACAGATAAAATTACTTGGAAGGAGGTAGGCCAAGCATTACCTCGTATTATCATTGCTGTAATTCTCGGATTTGCCATTTCAGCGCCACTTGAAATTCGAATTTTAAAAACAGAAATTGATGCTGAGCTACAAAGTGTTCAAGACGAAAAATACCAAGAGTTAAATGCAAAAACGGATACCATCGTTAATTTACAAATGGTTAATAAAAAAGTAGATTTAACGAAGGTTGAACATCAAATTACGGAGATTGAATCAGCGTTTGAAAAACAACGTTTGGAAATTTTGAATGGCCGTAAACGATTAGAAGATGAGATTGCTGGTAGAATTGGCTCTGGAAAAGCAGGTGAAGGCCCAGCTGCAAAGGCGCAAAAAGAGAATTTGAATAAACAAGAGCAGGAATTGAATGAGAAAAAAGCGGCTAAAGAACTTGAATTATCTAATCTAAGAGAGAGAATGAAGCGAATAACCGCTGATATTGATGTACTAGATAAAAGCAGAGACGATAAATACAAAATGAATAAAAAAGTAGCAGATCATTTAGATGGGCTAATGGAACGTATTCATATTTCACATGAAATTGGTGGTGCAGTTCCTTGGTTGATATTCTTAGTATTGTTATCCATCGAAGCTGGTCCAATCTTCTTTAAAATGATGATGTCTAGAGGAGTATATGATTATTTAGTAGAAAATAATAAACGTCGTTTTGAAGCACATCATGGTATAGTTATATCTCCAGATTTAGTTGAGTCTAAGGATGGAGTTTTGGTTGCAGAAAAAGTAGATTTTTTAGAGGTCGATAGTGTGATAGCGGCAAAGAAGATGCAATTAGCGAAAGAAAATGAACTCAAAGCAAAAGTTATTACCAAATGGTCTGCCGATAAAGATGCGCAAATTGATCAATCTCCTAAAGATTTTTATACCGAGTAATTTATGTTAGCAGCAAGGTTGTTTGGATTAGAACAAGATGTTATTGAGGCACATTGTACACCATCAGAGATTGGGAAATTTCGATTTATTTCTAGATGGTTTGTGTCCTTAATTACTTGTACTTATCTTTCAATGACTTATTTTTTTTATTTGTTAAGTGAAAGTATTTTTATTGCGCCAATTCTAGGTTGTGTAATAACATTTGTTTTCTTTTCTATTTTTAGATTTAGCTTAATTTCCATCAGTATTCCTTTGCACGAAGAGTTTACTTGGAAAAGAATGTTTTCTAACTCAGGAAACATTTTAAGAATGTGTATCATCACATTTTTCTTAACCGCTATTGCTTTCCCATTATCGGCCTTGTTTTTTTCTTCAAGTATTGATTCAGAAATTGAACAGTATAAGGAAGAAACGCTGATAAAATACCAGGGTAAAAGACAAGCATCCATACAACAAACGACTCGCTTTATCGATACAGATATACAAAACAAACAAAATGAAATCCAATTACTAAAAAATGAGTTGCAAGATACCATTGAAAACAATAGTGGTGTTCTTCAATTCAAAATTGACAAAATTGAAGAAAAGATAAACGATTTAAACAACAAAAAAGTGGATGAAACCAAAACTAAACAAATAGAAATAAATCAACAGATTGAAGAATTTCAATCCAAATTAACAAATGCTAATTTACCAATTATTCGTTGCGTTAAAGTATTGAAATTAGGTAAGGCTAAATTTTTAGTTCTTCTATTTATTCTGTTTTATTTAGCAATGATTCCTTTTTATATCAAACAATTATCTGCACCAACATCGAATTATGCGAAAAATTATATAGTTAAAATTAAATCACACGTAGTGAATGAATTTGCTATTTCTTCACAAAAAAGGAAAGAATACTTAAAATCTAAGTTTGGATACGACAAAGAAGAAGTCATTTTATATGAAGATATTCCTTTTAATGTAAAACCTGTACCTGCAAAAGCAGCGAAAATCGAAGGAGTTGAGTTGTTCGCACATTTCCATAAAGAAAACGATACTAATAGCTAGGATTCAGTAATATGGAAAAAATTGTAAAAGGAAATTACCGATCATCATTTTCTACTACTGAATTAGAAAGTAAGAACAGAGATATTAGTTATCGAAAAATAAGTATTGAAGGTAGACGGACTCTAATAAATACAATTGAAATTCCTGAATATCCAGTAGATTGTAATTATTTAAAGATGAATATCGACACAATTCAAGATGTCGAAATTTATGTAAGTGATGATGCAATTATTCCTTTCAATACCGATTTATATCAAGTAAAATGGACAAACATTC
>CAIUKX010000462.1 GCA_903899795.1 uncultured Flavobacteriales bacterium | reverse complement strand
TATCTCACCTTCGTCTTCAATAGACTGAAGATTCTCAACCACCTCTAAAGGAGCTCCAGCTCTAATAGCGTAGTCTATAAGTTCATCTTTGGTTGCAGGCCACGGTGCATCACTTAAATACGACGCTAATTCTAATGTCCAATACATCTGCTTTCGATTTTATAATTTATGCAAAAATAAATTTTTAACTGAAATAGTCAAGTAAAAATTGATTTATTTTTAGTTAAAGTTAAGAACGTTTTTTTTTAAGTGTTCCGTATTCAGTTTAAAGTGTTCGGAGTTACTGATATTACCACAACCGCTTACGGATAACTGACCACGGAATACTATTTTCTCGGTATCCACTGAACTTCTTCAGCTCGCAGGTCTAAAGACAACTTTCGTGCCAAGACAAAAAGGTAGTCAGAAAGTCGGTTTAGATATTTAATGACAAGCTCATCAGTTGGTTCTATGTCATTCAAATGAACCGCTAAACGTTCTGCGCGTCGGCAAACGCAACGAGCAATATGACAATATGACACAGTAGTGTGTCCTCCAGGTAGGACAAAGTGAGTCATTGGCGGTAATGATTCTTCCATTTTATCAATTTCTTGTTCTAGAAATTCGATATCGGATTCTTTAATGCCAAGGTTTTGAAGTCTTTTTTCACCACTTTTCAAGGTTTCTTTTTCAGGTGGCGTTGCCAAAATGGCTCCAACGGTGAAAAGGCGGTCTTGAATTTCAATCAAAACGTCTTTGTAATGGGAATTTATTTCTTGGTCACGAATTAATCCAATATGTGAATTTAATTCGTCAACAGTTCCGTAGCTTTCTATTCGAATATGATGTTTGGAAACTCTAGTGCCTCCGAAAAGAGCGGTAGTTCCGGTATCACCAGTTTTTGTGTATACTTTCATTTTAAGTTTAAAAGTTTAGGAGTTTAAAAGGATATTTTAAACTGAAATTTCTTTTTTCAAAGATAACAAAAATAAAAATGGATTACCAACTAGCCCCGATGGGAATGGTATCGTGTATAATGGACAGCGGGAATAAGGTTTACAGATAATGCTCGAACAATTCGCTCCAAATTTTACAAATGACCTTCGTTCAAGTTATCACTTTCAATCAATCCATCGCGTAAACGGATAATTCTGTGAGCATATTTAGCAATATCTTCTTCATGAGTTACTAGAATTACCGTGTTCCCGGCAGCATGAATGTCGCCAAAAAGCTTCATGATTTCTACTGAAGTTTTACTGTCAAGATTTCCTGTGGGTTCATCCGCAAGAATGATAGAAGGGTGATTGACTAAAGCTCGAGCTACAGCCACACGCTGACGTTGTCCTCCTGAAAGTTGGTTGGGTTGGTGATCCATTCTATCGTCTAGGCCTACTTGAGTTAATACTTCGGTAGCTCTCTTATTTCTATCTGATTTTGAATATCCTGCATAAATCATAGGTAAGGCAACATTGTCTAAAGCTGTTGTTCTGGGTAGTAAATTAAACGTTTGAAAAACGAATCCTATTTCTTTATTTCTAATTTCAGCCAAATCATCATCGTGCATTTGTGAAACGTCTTTCCCGTTAAGGATATAACTTCCTGATGTTGGTGTGTCCAAACATCCTAAAAGATTCATCAAAGTAGATTTTCCCGAACCAGAAGGCCCCATCAAAGCTACGTATTCTCCTTTGTTGATTTG
>CAIUKX010000461.1 GCA_903899795.1 uncultured Flavobacteriales bacterium | reverse complement strand
GTAATAAACTACTTCGGATCCCGCAATATGAGAGGCCGATGTATAGGTCGGATAACCGGGATTTGGAATCAACACTTTATCGCCTTTTTCCAGATAAGCCAATGAAATGAAGCCAATAGCTTCCTTCGATCCCATTAAAGGAATTACTTCAGTAGATGAATTTAGATCTACATTATAGATTCTTCCGTACCTATTGGACATTTCTTCTTTCAATCCTGGAATACCTTTGTACCCCTTGTATTGATAAGCTTTATTTTTCAAAGAACCTTCTCTCAGTGATTCTATCACTTGAGGATGAGGCTCCAAATCAGGACTTCCAATTCCCAAATTCAAAATGGAAATCCCCTTTAACTCTAACAGACGAATTTCTTCCAACTTTCTAGCAAAGAAGTATTCTTGTATTAGTTCCGTTCTACTCGCGGGTTTCATCCAATTGTATTTTTTCGAAAAGTACAAAAGGAAAATCACACTAATACAATAATCCCTTTAACCTGATAATCAAGTATTGAATACTGGTAATATCGTACGATTTATGATTCTGATTTTTAAAAAATGAGACCGCTTACTGACAAAATTTAATATTGGCTTAATGATAAAGGATTTTTGTTTTACATTTGTTTCATGTTAAAACATGTTGATTATATAGTCCTAGATGAAATTACAAAGCTATTTGTAGCACTCGTTCTCGGAGCAATTATTGGTGCCGAGCGTGAATACAGAACCAAATCTGCCGGATTTCGGACCGTTATCCTAATCACTGTTGGATCAACGCTTTTTACGATTGTCTCGAACATTATGAGTCCTGACGGGCGTATCGCTTCAAACATTGTTACCGGTATCGGTTTTCTAGGTGCAGGTGCTATTTTCAAAGAAGGAGCCAACATCAAAGGAATGACCACAGCAACAACGATCTGGATTTCTGCCGCGATTGGAATGGCCATTGGAAATGCTCAATATGAATTTGCGTTTGTAGCCGTAGTTATCGTAATGATTGTTTTGTTAGGATTTACTTGGATGCCTCACGCGATTGAGAGAATCAATACCGAACAAATTTATCGCATTACAACCAAAGAAGTAAAAATTCAATACCACAGTGATTTAAGAGATCAGTTTAAATCCTGCGGAGTCAAAGCAAAATGTATTCATCAAAAGAAATACGATGAAGAAATGCATTTAACCTACTCTATTAAAGGCTCAAGACGTCAGCATCAACAAGTGATCGATTATTTATTCATGAATGAAGACATCATAACATTTGATGTTTAAGGAGCTTCAACCAAATCACTAAATTTCTTTATTTTTTCAACAAATTACCCTATTCTGTACAAAATTTTACAGAGAGGATGCTTACCTAATTTTTTTTTCTACTTTAGTAGAAATCGCTTCAACTATGAAAATACTTCTACTTGTCATTTCCCAACTTGCCTTTATTTTTGGAATACACACCCAAACCTTTACCAATTCTGTAGGAGGAGCTATTTCAGATGACAATACCTATAACCAATATTCAATTGATGTAAGTGGATTGGCTAATACGTCTCTCAATACAACGGATTTCGGACTGGAAAGCGTTCAAATCAATATTGATCATACGAATGATGCAGATTTAAGGATTAAGCTTCAGTCACCGGATGGAAATGTGTTTATTCTCACTTCTTCACTGGGGGGTAACGGTCAAAATTATACTTTGACTCAATTTACAGATACCGCATCTACACCGATTTCTTCAGGAACTGCACCCTTTACCGGATATTATTCTTCGATTGATCCTTTGGCCAATGCAAACAACGGTCAGGACGGAAATGGTACATGGTATCTCAATGTGAAAGATCAGGTTTCCGGAAATACAGGAACAGTTATTTCCTGGAACATTACTTTCAGTAGCCATCCTGCAGGATCAGTGAGTCTTACCTCTTCTAATTTACCGATTGTAGTCATCAACACTGATGGAGGCATTGACATTCCGGATGAACCTAAAATAGGTGCTTTCATGGGAATTATATACAATGGTCCAGGGGTTCGAAATTACGTCACTGACCCTTTCAATAATTACAAAGACAAAATTGGAATTGAATTGAGGGGATCAAGTTCGCAAAGCTTTCCTCAAAAATCGTATGGAATAGAATCCAGAGACATCAACGGAACTCAAAAAGACACGGTCATTTTAGGATTTCCGGCTGAACACGACTGGATTCTTTACGCACCCTATGATGATAAAACTTGTATCAGAAATATATTAAGCTACGATCTCAGCAATAAAATGGGTCATTATGCGTCGAGAACAAAACTCTGCGAACTTATTTTGAATGGAGCATATCAAGGGATTTATGTGTTTATGGAAAAAATCAAAGTGGATGCTAATAGAGTCAACATTTCCAATTTGAATCCGGTTGATATTTATGGAGATCAGCTAACAG
Source organism: uncultured Flavobacteriales bacterium (assembly GCA_903899795.1). GTDB lineage: Bacteria > Bacteroidota > Bacteroidia > Flavobacteriales_D > Crocinitomicaceae > CAIUKX01. Next base: position 370 of record CAIUKX010000461.1, on the reverse strand, counting down.
GAGGTTATATCGTAAAAATAGACAAGCCCACTGGAAATGGCGGAGATGGTTGGAATTCAAACTATTTAACTTCAGCTAATAGTCAAATTACTTATCTATACGATGAGCCGAGTTCAGCCAATATCGAACCTGAACAAAAAGATTACATCCAGCACTATGTTGATTCTTTTGAAACGGCTTTGAACGGAGTTAATTTTGCCGATCCACTTCAGGGATATCGAAAATATGCCAGTATCAGTTCATTCATTGATTACTTTATCATGAACGAAATCAGTAAAAATGTGGATGGATACAGACTGAGCACATATCTCCACAAAAATAAATTTTCACACGGCGGAAAACTAAAAATGGGTCCTGTTTGGGATTATAT
>CAIUKX010000460.1 GCA_903899795.1 uncultured Flavobacteriales bacterium | reverse complement strand
ATATTTTATATTAGATTTTCTTGATAAAGAAAATCCTTAGTGACCGAACTCCCTAACCAATAAAACACTTCAAAAAAAACTTTGTGCGCTTTGTGTTAATAAAAAAATCAGTTTAATGAACTGTTTCAATGTATTTTTCTCCTGCTAAAATCTCAACTGACAATGTGTTTTCCGCTGGTGGAATAGGGCAGGAGTAACGGTGAGAATAGGCACAATAGGGATTATAAGCCAGGTTGAAATCAATAAGAATTTCTTTTGTTTCAGGTATTTCAAAATCCAGGTATCGTCCGCCACCATAGGTTGCATGGGAGGAAGTTAAGTCTCTGAAAGGAACGAAAAGATAATCTTTCAAATCTTCTGACTTGCTCAATTGAATGTTTTGGTAGACTGTTAAGCGACATTTTTTGTGATTCACTTCAAAATAAAGATAGCCATAACGACGATAAACCGGAGTTCGGGTACCAGAAGTAGGCATCTCGAATTCAGGTCCCAATTTCTTTTTGAATTTAGCTGTAATTTTATAAGCTGTATCAACAGGGAAATAATCCAAACCCTTGAATGAATTGACTTCTTCGCTGTTCAGAATATGATTAGCAGTGTCTTTTAATTCCGCTAAATGCTCCTTTCTAGAAGTTGCCAGACTATCAACATATGTTTGAGCAAACAGTCGAGAGCTGCTAATTAGAATAAATAAGAAAAAGCTGATTGTTTTCATCGTGAACCGAATATCGAACTTCCAACTCGAACCATTGTACTTCCTTCCTCAATTGCGATGAGGTAATCGCCGCTCATTCCCATAGAAATTTCCTTGAAATGGTCGTTGAACTTGAAAAAGTGACTTTTCAAAATCTGAAAATAATGTTCCAATGTTCTGAATTCTTGTCGTACAACTTCCTGATCATCTGTAAACGAAGCCATTCCCATTATTCCAACAACGGAAACATTTTCCATTTCTACAAACTCCTTTGATTTTAAAATATCGGTAGCTTCTTCAATGGATAAGCCAAATTTTGTTTCTTCCTGTGCAATGTGAAACTGGAGTAAACAGTTGATAATTCTATTGTTTTTCTTGGCTTCCTTGTTGATTTCTGCCAGTAATTTTATGCTGTCTACGGAATGAATCAAACTGACGAATGGAGCTATGTATTTGACTTTATTCGATTGTAAATGTCCGATTAAATGCCACTGAATATCTTTCGGCATTTTTTCGTGCTTGTCGGTCATTTCCTGAACTTTGTTTTCACCGAAAATTCGTTGTCCCGCATCGTAAGCTTCCATTACAACCTCAACAGGTTTTGTTTTGGAAACAGCTATTAGCGTAACGTTGGTTGGGATGGTCTGACGAATTGTATCTAGATTTTCGCGTATCATTCGTTGATGTTATAGATGGTTAAACCACTTCGCATTTTAGGTTCTACCCATGTTGATTTGGGAGGCATAATCATGTTGTTATCAGCTACTCTTTTTACCTGATCCATAGAAACAGGGTAAAGAATGAAGCCAACCTGAAATTTACCTTTTCGAATCTTATCTTCAATGCTGGACAAACTTTCTGCACCGCTCACGAACTCAATATTTTCATCTGTTTTAAGGTCGTTGATTCCCAAGATAGGAGACAAAACGTATTGTGTCAATATTTCTGCATCGAGACAATCAACAGGATGATTATTGTTAATAATTTCCGGTTTGCAAGTCAATAAATACCAATCACCTTCTATACAAACACTGATTTGATGTTCAGCAGCCGGTTTTTGTGCTTTTGATAATTTATCAATTTTAAAGGATTCACTGATCTTAGTCAAAAATGCCTCTTTGGTAAGCTTGTTCAATGATTTGACAAGACGATTAAATTCCAGAATTTTCAATCGTTTTTCATCAATGAAATAAGCTAGGAAATAATCTTTATTATCCTTTTTCGTATAACCTTTCTTTCTTCGTAATTCAGCCAATGCAGCCGAAGAAGCGGAACGATGGTGTCCGTCAGCAATGTAGCAGGCATCTATTTTTTCAAAAGCTTGAATAATGGCAGCAGTCTGACTTTGAGTCAGGACCCATAATTCATGTTTGATGAGGTCTGTTGTTGAGAATTCATATTCAGGACGTACAGAAGTACATTCGGTAATCAATTGATCAATAGCTTCCTGATGCGGGTATGACAGTAAAACAGGTTCAGCATTGTAGCCAACAATGTCCAGATAATTAGTAAACATTGCTTCTCTGGATGTGAGTGTCGCTTCATGTTTTTTTATTTTATCATTGTTGTATTCATCTACGCTGGCACCAGCAATAATTCCTGTAAAAGAATGACCGTTTTTGGTTTGGCGATAAATGTAAATAGTGGCTTCTTTTTCTGTAAATAAAACTCCTTCAGAGATGAATTTCTTGTAACTCTCACTGACCAAATTAAAGCGTTCCGGAGTATTTGGTTTCGTCTTGATCGGACTTCCGAATT
>CAIUKX010000459.1 GCA_903899795.1 uncultured Flavobacteriales bacterium | reverse complement strand
CCTTTATTGATTCGATTGAGTTATCCATTTAAAAAAGTAGCTCCGATTTTATACAAAGGAAATAATGTTGAGTGTCCAGTATGCGAACGTTCTTTTCGGAAATTTCTTTCGTATGGTTCAAGTGTTGCTCAACGTGACAATGTTTTATGCCCCTATGATTTGACTTTGGAAAGACATCGTTTGATGTGGTTGTATTTGAGAGATCATTCTAACTTTATGACCTCAGAACATTTGGATGTCTTACACATTGCTCCTGAACAGTGTTTTCATAAACGTTTTCAGGCACAAAAAAACTTAAATTATCTGACAGGAGATTTGGTTTCTCCGATTGCTGATATGCATTTCGATCTCCATTCTATACCGTTGGAGGATAACCGTTTTGATGTGATATTTTGTAATCACGTGTTGGAGCATGTAGACGATGCGTCAAAATGTATGTCAGAATTATTTCGTGTTATGAAGCCGGGAGGGTGGGGTATTTTTCAAGTTCCTTTGGATACGACACGTGAAAAAACATATGAAGATCCGACGATTGTTTCCCCTAAAGAACGGGAAAAACATTTCTGGCAATATGATCATGTTCGGTTATTCGGAAAAGATTATCCGGATTGGTTAAGAAATGTTGGGTTTCAAGTAGAGGAATTTACTCAGGAGTCCAATTATAGCAAAGAATTGATAGAAAGATACCGATTATCGAAAGGTGAAGTTTTATACATTGCAAGGAAATTGTAATTCTTCACTATGAAAACTGTTTATTTCTTCGGTATATTATTTTGTTTTTCTTTGACGGCGAAAGCTCAGCAGCATGTGTATATACATTTTGTTCCAAAAGTAGAAGGAAATACTTTGGCGCCACAAGCAGTTGTACATGATCTTCAAAGCAATGCGTTTTCGGTTGATTTTTTCAATTATTATCTATCGAATTTGCACCTGATCCATGATGGAACACAGGATTTGGATTTGTCAGATACAGTTTTTTTGGTGAAAATGACGGACAATATTTTGGATTTAGGAATGTTAGATGTGACAACTATTACTGATGTAAATTTTGGAGTAGGTGTTCCTCAAGCACTGAATCACTTAGATATTTCACAATATCCTGCCAATCACCCTTTGAGTTTTCAGAGCCCGAGTATGCAGTGGGGATGGAATGCAGGATATGCACACATGATCGTAGATGGTCATGCTGACAGTAACGGAGATGGGGTTCCGGATGCTGCTTTTGAACTTCATAATTTAGGCGACGCTAATTATCAATATGTGACTTTAACATCTGTTGATGCTGTAACTTCTTCGAATCAAATTGATATTTATATCAATTGTAATTTGGATCAATGGTTGTTCAGCATGAATCTTGGAAGTGTTGGTGTTGTTCATGGTAGCGGACAAATCAATACTATCGTTATGACTAATGTTTCACATAAACCTGTATTTACATCTCCGGTGAGTGCGGGAATTAAATCTATCAGTACTTCAGTTGGGGTATTAACTGTGATCAATAATAGTAACACTGTAACCGTAAAATGGTCGGAAATGACTGATGCATCCAGCTATTCACTAATAGATGTAAATGGTAGGATGATTCAAAAAGGCATTGTATCCGAAGAAAAACAAGGACAAATTGCTTTAGATGAGTTGTCTGCAGGAACCTATATTTTCACACTCTACAATTCAAGTGCGGACCAATTAAATCAAGTAAGATTTATCAAATAAATGAACGGTAAGAATAGGTTAGCTATTTATACAGGAGCTTTTCTTATGTTTTTGTCTTTCCTTTTTGAACGTTGCGTTTCTTCTCGAGAAACTTTAATAAGCCCTTATACTAGTATTCCTTCTCCGGTTGATAATGAATTGACCCAAGATAAAATTGATCTAGGTAGGAAATTATTTTTTGATAAACGTCTTTCCAGAAATGAAACCGTTTCATGCAGTTCATGCCATTTGCCAGAATTTGCTTTTACAGACCGAAAAAAAGTCAGTGAAGGAATAGAAGGTCGAAAAACGGAACGAAATTCACCTTCGATACTTAATTCAGCCTTCTTAAAAACAGTCATGTATGATGCACATCTTCCAACGCTTGAGATGCAAGTGATCGTTCCAATTCAGGAGCATACCGAAATGGACATGAATATGCCTGAATTAATAGTGCGGCTCAAAAATATTCCTGAATATCAACAAGCTGCCAATAAAATATTCTCAAGAGATTTTGATCCCTGGGTATTGACAAGGAGTATCGCTGCTTTTGAGCGATCATTGATTTCAGCCAATTCACGGTTCGATCAATTTTACTATCAAAAAGATAATAAAGCATTAACAGCTTCGGAGAAAAGAGGGTGGAAGCTTTTTTCAGAACAATTGTATTGTGTGAAATGTCATCCTGCACCTTATTTCACTACTTTTCAGGCTGAGAATAATGGACTGTATGAAAGTTATATTTCAATAAACGATAAAGGAAAATATCGAATTGACAATGATTCCAATAATATCGGAAAGTTCAAAATCCCTTCGCTAAGAAATATAGAATTAACCTTTCCCTACATGCACGATGGTTCATTGGCAACAATAGAGGAAATCATTGAACATTATTCGAAGGGAGGAAAAAAGAATAAATTGCAAAGTCAGACTATTGTTTCCTTTCGTTTAAAGCCAAGTGAAATCAGGGATTTGAAATTATTTTTATTTACACTTACAGAT